>DASYUS010000583.1:0-11714 GCA_036000945.1 Allostellaceae bacterium | reverse complement strand
TGCCCTCTCCCCCACTGGGGGAGAGGGTTGCGCAGGGCGGGCTGCGGGTCGCCTATCATTCGGCCTGCTCGCTGCAGCACGGCCAGAAGGTCGAGCGCGAACCCAGGGCGCTGCTTGCCGCCGCCGGCTTTACCGTCGTCGAGGTGCCGGAAGGGCATCTCTGCTGCGGCTCGGCCGGGACCTACAATCTGCTGCAGCCGGCGCTCGCCGGCGCGTTGCGCGAGCGCAAGCTCGCCAACATCGCGCTGACCGGCGCCGACATCGTCGCCACCGGCAATATCGGCTGCATTACCCAGCTGGCGGGCGAGGCGCCGCTGCCGGTCGTGCATACCGTCGAACTGCTCGACTGGGCGACCGGCGGTCCCAGGCCCAAGGGACTACCACTGGCACTTACGCGACTGGCCGCAACCGCCGGCGGACCAGGGCCGGGATCAGCAGCGACAGGGTGAGCGCGGCGGCCCCGATGAGGCTCGGCCACAGCACCGCCTGCGGCCAATCCGCGGCGCCGCGTAACGCCCCCTCGCCGGCAGCGCCGAGGTCGGTGTACGCGATCGTCATCGGCAGCTGCCCGAGCAGCGAGCCGACCGCATAGGCGCCGAGCCGCACGCGGGTGAGCCCCAGGGCATAGTTGGTCAGGCTGTGCGGGATGACCGGCACCAGGCGCAACAGGGCGACGCTGCGCCAGCCGCCGCCCTCGGCGCGCTTGACGAGCGCCGCCAGCCGGGCCGGCCCGGCTGATCGCGCCAGCCGGGCGGGAGCAACATATCCGGCACGGATGTAGCGCGCGGCGAGAAACCCGGCGACCGCCCCGGCAAGGCTGCCGAGCGCCGCCCACAGGATGCCCCACCACATGCCGAACACCGCCCCGGCGCCCAGCGCCAAGAACAGGCGCGGCACAAAAAACAGGCTGCCGGCGATGTGCATCGCGATAAAGACGAGCGGGGCCGCCGGCTCGCGGCCGATCAGCTCGGTCAGGGCAAGCGGGCCGAACAGGTGACGCCAGCGCCACGCGGCGACGATGCCGGCGACGAGCAGCGCCAGCATGACAATGCGTCCAACCTTGCCGGTCATCGCAGCACGGGTTCCCCGCTCGTCCTCCGGGCGGGGGCTTCGGTCCGCCGGACAGACGCCGCATCGGTTTCGGCGGCAACCGCATCCTCGACGACAATCGGCCTTGTACAGCGCCGGCGCAGCCACATGAGGCCGAGGAGGTCGGCGATGCCGACCCAGAGCCGGTCGAAGACGCCGTATTTCGAGGTGCCGCGCTGGCGCGGGCGATGGCTGACCGGCAGCGAGCGCACGATCCCGCCCTCGCGCAGCACCAGCGCCGGCAGGTAGCGGTGCATATGGTCAAAATAGGGCAGCTCGAGAAAGAGGGCACGCGGGAACAGCTTGAGCCCGCAGCCGGTATCCGGCGTGTCGTCGCGCAGGAGGCGGCGGCGCACCGCGTTGGCGAGGTGCGAGGCCTGCCGCTTCGACCAGCTGTCGCGGCGGCGCGCGCGATGCCCGGCGAGCATCAGCGGCGGCAGCGCCGGGCTGTCCCGGACGATGCGCCATAAGGCGGGGATGTCGGCCGGGTCGTTCTGGCCGTCGCCGTCGAGCGTGGCGATCCACCGGCCGCGCGCCGCCCGGACGCCGCTGCGGATCGCCGCGCTCTGGCCGCAGCTCTTCACGTGGCGCATCAGGCGAAGCTGCGGCAGGCTTGCCTGCAGGCCCGTTATCTCGGCAACGGTCGCATCGTCGCTGCCGTCATCGACATAAACGATCTCGTAGTCCGCCAAGCCGTCCAGCGCGGCGACGATCTCGGCGACCAGTGGCGCGATGTTGCCGGCCTCGTTCTTGACCGGAATGACGACCGACAGATCCATCCGAATAGTTTACAGCGCCGCGGGCTGAGCCGCATTCGCGCCCGCGGCGGCGATGGCGCGCTGCAGGCTCGGCAGGATCTGCGGGTAATAGGTGGGGGTTGAGACCCGGAAGCGGGTGCGCACCGACTCGACCGGCTGGCTCAGCAGCGCTTCCCAATCGGCGCCGATCAGCCAATCGGCGCGACGTCCCTGCCGATAGGCCTCGAACACCGCGCGCGGTACGCGCCAATCGTGCAGCCGGCGAGCGATGCGGAAGGCCGCGACGGTGGCGATCACGGCAAAACCCTTCAGGCCCGTCTGGGCAAACGAGAAGGCGACGACGCAACCCTCGCCTAACGGATCGCGGCCATACCCGGCGACGACATGCAGGAGGTCGTGCATGTCGCGGTTGCGTTCGCGGAACCAGGTGACTTCATCGACCGCCGGCGGCCGTTGGATCTTCGACAGTTCCGCCAGCCCCTCGGCGGAGAGGTTCTCGCTGGCCATGAAATCGTAATAGGCGCGCCCGAGCGATCCCGGCGGCAACGCGGCGAGGCCGGCGCGGTCGCTGAGCCGGGCCAACAGGCTGCTCCGCTCGGCAAGCATCGTCCGGCCGGTTTCGCTTCGTCGGAAGCGGGCGAACTGGCGCAGCGTTGTCTTGCCGCGCAGCGCCTCCATCAAGAGAAAGACCTGCCGGGTGTCCTCGCGGTCGCGGGTCAGGTTGCGCATGGCCCGGAACGCGGCGATCGGATGCAGCCGGGTGCTGGCGGATTGCGGCATGAGGAGTTTCCTCGGTTGCCCACGAGATAAGCCACATAAGCCGGCGATCTGGGTTGCGCCGGGCTTTTCTTTGTTTAAGCGATCGAGGCGACGGCACGATGATCGTGGCGCAAACCGGCCGATGTTTCCAGCCCCGGCATCAGCGCGCCGTTGACAGCGGGGGCGGGGCGGCGTTTGCATCATCGGCAAACAGGACGGGTTCGCGCCGCCACGGGAGGAAAGCATGAAATCAGCCTACGGACGCCAGCTGCCGCGACCGGACTACGAGCTGACCTGCGTCGAGCCGGGGAGCCCGATGGGCGAACTGCTGCGCCGCTACTGGCAGCCGGTCTGTACCTCCGACGAACTCTCGGACCTGCCGCGCAAGGAAAAGCTGTTGTGCGAGGAGATCGTCGTCTTCCGTGACAAGAAGGGCCGGGTCGGGGCGCTCGACCCGCATTGCGCGCATCGCGGCGCCTCATTGGAATGGGGCCGGGTCGAGGAGACGGGGCTGCGCTGCTGCTATCACGGCTGGCTCTACGACACGGCGGGCCAATGTATCGACATGCCGTGCGAGACCCCGGAATTCCGCGAGCGCATGGACGTCTGGCAGCCTTCCTACCCGACGCTGGAGTATGGCGGGCTCGTCTTCGTCTATATGGGCCCGCCCGGCACCGAGCCGCTGCTGCCGCGCTTCGACATCGTCGACCCCGATCGCGGCGACGATGTCGTGCTGCGCGGCATGCGGCTGTGGGGCGATTACGCGGTCGGCATGGTCAAGGACTGCAACTGGCTGCAGCACTACGAAAACATCGTCGATCCGTGGCACCTCTTGATGCTCCACCAGGCGATCAGCGGCGACCAGTTCCAGGGTGCGCTGATGCAGGGACGGCCGCAGATCGCCTGGGAAGAGACGCCGCTCGGCGTGCGCTACAATCTGATCAAGGATCTGCCGAACGGGAATCGCCTCGTGCGCCACGCCGAATGCATCGCCCCCAACATGTTCATCATCCCGAACATCCGCGAATCGGGGACGGTGGCAAAGCGCCGTGAGCGGGGAACCGAGCTGTCCTGGGCGGTGCCGATCGACAACGAGCATGTGCGCGGCATCAGCATCGTCGCCTGGCCGCTGGAAGGGGGCGAGCCGAAGCGCGATTGGCGGGCCGGCACCGATACGATCGAGAACATCCGGCCAGGCTCGGTGCTGGAGCGCAGCTACGAGGAGCGCCAGCGCAAACCCGACGATCTCGAAGCTCAGGAAGGCCAGCGCACGATCGCGATCCACGCGCTCGAAAACCTCGGCGCCTCCGACACCGGAATCGCGATGCTGCGCCACCTGTTGCGCGAGCAGATCAAACGCGTGCAGGACGGGCTCGACCCGATCAACGTCGTCCGCGACCCCGGTTCCAATCACCGCATCCCAACCGGCGCCTGGAATACCGTGCTGACGGCAACGGAGGCGGCGGGGATTCGGTACAACGAGGATGTGTGAGGGCTGAGTAGATCGTCATTCCGGGGCGCCGCGCAGCGGCGAACCCGGAATCCATGAACGTCGGCGCATGTGCATGGATTCCGGGTTCCGTCCTTCGGGCGGCCCCGGAATGACAACCCAAATTTGACCGATGCGCAACCCCTTGGAGGAACACCATGGCCGCTTCCCGCCACCCGATGCCGCCGGACATCGCCGCGTTGAGCCTCGAAGAAATCGCCGATCGTTACATCGGGCGCTTTCGCGACAAGGTGCCCGATTGGCAGGCCTTCGAGGACGCCAAGATCGAAGGCTACCGCCGCGCGCAACACCGTTTTATCGGCGCCGGCGGCTCGGGTAAGTATGACGATCCGACGGTGATCCCCCCGCGGGGCTTCACCCTGTCGATCATGTTCGTGCCGCCCGGCCAGGGCAACGCCGCGCATACCCACGAGGTCGAAGAGGTGTTCTTCGTGCTGCAGGGCTATATGACGGTGTTCATTGAGGATGAGAGCGGGCGGCGCATCGACCGCAGGCTCGGCCCGTGGGAGTGCATCGCCTGTCCGCCCGGGGTGATCCACGGCTTTCAGAACGACGGCTTGGAACCGGTCTACATGCAGGTCATGCTCGGGCGCGGCCGCCCGGAGGCGATGGGCTACACCGACGAGGACCTCTACAAACGCCGCGACGCCCACCTCGGCCGATAAAAGATTTGTCATCCCGGCGAAGGCCGGAACCCATTAATCAGCGTCCGGTAGTGACTCAGTTTGAAATTGCCGCCGCCGATTTAGGCTGACGTGGCTTGTACGGGCCGCGCTTTTTCGGCGCCATTAAAAACGCTCCTGGGGAGGGATCGACAATGCAGTTTCACATAGGATGCCGCCCCTTGCGACCCGCCACATTGGCTCTGGCGCTCGCGGTTTGCGTTCCCCTCGTTGCCGCCGCTGACGACAAGGATGCGGTTACCTCAGTGGTCGAGCGGAATATTGCAGCTTTTCGAGATTTCGATGCCGGCCGCGTGAGCGGTACTTACGCTGATGACGCCGACTGGACTAATGCCTTCGGTGTACGTCGGCGTGGCCGCGCTGATATCAGAGAATTTCTGACGAACTTGTTTGCCCGCCCACAGTTCCGTGCCCGCGCTCAGAGCGGCCCTAGCGAGATGTCCGTGAGGTTCGCGGGGCCGGATGTGGCGATCGTACAGACGTTCGCCGAAATCGTCCGTCAAAGAGGCCCAAACAACGAGGAACTCCCGCCTCGGAAACTCCATCGGCTGATGGTGCTGACAAAAAACGCTGGAGAATGGCTTATCGTAAGCGAGTTGGTTATGGACGAGCGGCAGGACCGAATTAGTCGCTGAGCAAATCGGGGGCAAATTCAAACTGAGTCACTACCCGGCGTCCGAGTCGATTGACAAATGGGTCCCGGCCTTCCCCGGGATGGGTGAAAACTATAGGCGGAGATAGAAACCCGATGCCCTATGCCGCCCCGCTGGCCGAGATGTGCTTTGTGATCGACACGGTGGCGCCGCTCGGCGACGCCGTTGCCTCCGATCTCGCCGACGCCATTCTCGAGGAAGCGGCGAAGTTCGCTGCCGCCGAATTGGACCCGCTGAACCGGCCGGCGGACCGGATCGGCAGCGTTCTCGAAAACGGCGTGGTCCGCACCCCGCCCGGCTTCCGCGAGGCCTATCGGCGCTATGTCGAGGCCGGCTGGATGGGGCTGCAATGCGATCCCGAGCATGGCGGCCAGGGGCTGCCGCTGGCGCTCGCCGCCCCGGTCGTCGAGATGTGGAACTCGGCCTGCATGAGCTGGGCCCTGTGCCCCTTATTGAATTTCGGCGCGATCGAGCTCTTGCAGGCGCACGGCTCGCCGGAACAGAAAGCGCGCTACCTCGGCAAGCTCGTCTCCGGCGAATGGACCGGAACGATGAACCTGACCGAGCCGCAGGCCGGCTCCGATCTCGGCGCCCTCCGAACGCGCGCGATCCGGGCCAGCGACGAGCGATGGGGCGAGCACTACCGGATTTCGGGCCAGAAGATCTTCATCACCTACGGCGACCACGACCTCACCGACAACATCGTCCACATGGTGCTGGCGCGCACTCCCGACGCTCCGCGCGGCAGCCGCGGCATCTCGCTGTTCCTCGTGCCGAAATTCCTCCCCGACGAGGCCGGCCGCCCCGGCGAGCGCAACGACCTGCGGCCGCTGCGGCTCGAAGAAAAGCTCGGCATCCATGCCTCGCCGACCTGCGTCATGTCGTACGGCGAGGGTGAAGGTGCGGTCGGCTGGCGCATCGGCGAGGAAAACCGCGGCCTCGAATGCATGTTCACGATGATGAACAGCGAGCGCCTCCTGGTCGGCGTACAGGGGGTGGCGATCGCTGAGCGCGCCTACCAGCAGGCGCGCGAGTATGCGCGTGAGCGGGTGCAGGGCCATCCCGCCGGCCTGCCGCGCGACGCCCGGCCCGTCCCGATCATCCACCATCCCGATGTTCGCCGCATGCTCTTGTCGATGCGCGCCGGCGTCGAGGCGATGCGGGCCTTAACCTACCTCGCCGCGGCGGCGATCGACCAGGGCCGCCATGCCGCCGACGCCGAGGCGCGGTTTCGCGCCGAGCGCCGCGCCGATCTGTTGATCCCGGTGGTCAAGGCGTGGTGCACCGATCTGGGAGTCGAGATCGCCTCGACCGGGGTGCAGGTGCACGGCGGCATGGGCTACATCGAGGAGACCGGCGCCGCGCAACTCTATCGCGATGCGCGGATCGCGCCGATCTACGAGGGCGCCAACGGCATCCAGGCGAACGACCTCGTGGGACGCAAGCTCGGCCGCGACCGGGGCGAGGCGGCGCGCGAGCTGTTTGCCGAGATGCGGGCGACGCTGGCCGAGCTTGACGCCGCCGCAGAGCTTCAGCCGATGCGCCGCGCGCTTGCTGCCGGGATGGATACGCTGGAGCAGGCGACCGAATACCTCGTCGCCGCCGAGCCGGCCCTCGCCGCCGCCGGATCGTCGCCCTACCTCGCCCTCTTCGGCACGGTCGCCGGCGGCTGGCTGATGGCGCGCCTCGCGCTCGCGGCGCGAGGCGCGGAGGACAGAGATTTCACCGCGGCCAAACTCGCGACGGCGCGCTTCTATACCGAGCATTATCTTGCCCGCGCCCCAGCCTATCTTCCGGCCGTGACCGGCGGTGCGACGGTGGTGAATTTCGCTCCGGAGCTGCTTTGAACGGGCCGTAGTGGCCGCAATCGCTGGGGCTGGACAAATGAGCAGCACCGACGGGTCTGCCGATATCTCTTTCAGCGTTGTCGTCCCGACCATCTACGGGCAGATGATCGTCAATCGCCACGACATCAACCAAACCAATGCGCTGTTCAAGACCGGCAAAGCAATCGATCACGCCGAAATCAACCAGCTTTGCCGCATCCTTCATAACTGCGGGCCCGATCCGGTTGTCATCGATGTTGGGGCGAATTTTGGGACGTACTCGCTCGGACTTGCTGCGGTCGTCGGCCGGAACGGCAAGGTCCACGCGTTCGAGGCGCAGCGAATCATTTTCAACATGCTCGCCGGCAGCGTGGCGCTCAATTCCCTGACCAACGTGTACTGCTACAACATGGCGGTCGGCGATCGGGAGGGAGCGATCGAGATCCCGCAGTTCGACTACACGAAGACGCTCAATTTCGGCAGTATCGAATTTGGCCCCGAGCAGGTCGAGGGTTTGAGCCAGCCGCGTGGCCATGATCCCGACCGGGTCGAGTTCGTACCGCTGACGACGATCGACCGGTTCTCCTTCGCGCGCGTTGACTTGATAAAAATCGATGCCGAGGGGATGGAAATTCAGGTTTTAGAGGGCGCGAAAGAGACAATACAGCGCTGCCAGCCGCTGCTGCACGCTGAGTTTATCAAGAGTGATCGCGTAGCCTTACGACAGAAAATCGCTGATTGGGGCTACGACGTTTACCCCAATCGCGGTAACTATTTCTGCGTACCGATGCGATTGAAGCAAAAGATCAAAGTCGCCGGCGCTTCCTAGGGATAATCCGCCCTTCACTCCGACCCGTCGGCGGCGATGGCGGGCATCGCCCGGTGCCGGGCATCGGCGCCGAGCCGCTTGCGCGCCTCCTCGCGGATGACGCGCGCCAGCTCGGGCTGGCGGCCGAGCAATTCGTGGAAATCGACGATGTCGAGGACGAGCAGCGTGCAGTCGCGCGTCGCCACGACGGTGGCGTTGCGCGGCTCGCCGGTCAACAGCGCCAGCTCGCCGAAGAATTGGCCGGAGCCGAGACGAATCGGGCCGGTTTGCAACTGCACCTCGTACTCGCCTTCGACGACGAAATACATGCAGTCGCCGGGCTCGCCGCGGCGCACGATCACGGTGCCCGCCGCGAGGTCGCGTGGCCGCAACAGGCGGGCCACCTCGGCGATCAGCGTCGCCCCGATATTGTGGAAGAACGGCACCTTGGCGACGAGCTCCCAGGTGCGCAGAAACTCGCGGCGGCGCAATTCCTCGGCATAGCCGTTGACCAGTATGCCGGTCCACAGCGCGAAGATCAGGATGCCGCCGACCATGGCGACGCTGGAGAGGGCCCGGCCGGCAATCGTTTGCGGGACGATGTCGCCGTAGCCGGTTGTCGTCATCGTGACGATCCCCCACCACAGCGCCGCCGGGATCGAGGCGAAGGCTTCGGGATGGTCGGGATGGGCGTGGCGTTCGAGCAGGTAGGCGATGCTCGCCGCGGTCAGCAGCGCGATGGCAAAGCCGAGCAACACCGACAGCAAGGCCTGGCGCGCATTTCTGATGACCCGCCCGAGGCTCGCAAGACCCGGCGAATAGCGCACGTATTTGAACGCCCAGATAAAGCCGAACAGGCTGGCCCCGGGACCGTCCACCAGCCCGATGAGCAAGGGAATCGCACCAAGCAGATCGAACAGGCCGCCGAGCGAGACCGCCCAGGCCAGCCGCGCGTTTGACGCCTTGCGATGCTCGCCTCCGGGCGCTGCCGGCGCGGCAATGAGGCGCAGCGCGTATTCGCCGACAAAAAACGTCGCCACCACATAAAACCCGATGGCGAGAACCGTCGCATAGGCCGCCCGCATCGGCGCCACCGTGGCGGTCAACATGACGGCGATGCCGGTGGCGACCATCAGATGATGGACGATGCGAAAGATCCGCGCTCCGGCGTTGGCGCTTTCGGGCCGCAGAATAAGGTACAGCCGCCGGCGGTTCATCGGCGCCATTGTAGGAGCCTCGACCTTCTGCCGGAATAGTCGCGGCAATTTCCCGGCGGGGACGATTTTTGCTATAGAAGACCTCTCTTGGCGAAACCGCCGGCAGCATCTCCCTCGTGTCGATCCTACCCCAATCGCGCCGCGCCTTCCTTGCCTTTCTGCACGATGTGGCGATGGCTGGGCTGGCCTTTGCCCTCGGGCTCTACTTGCGGCTCGGCGACGCGATGCTGGCCAACGAGCCGGAGCTGACGATCCTCTACGGCATCGCCTTCACCGCGGTTGCCGCGGTGGCTTTTCTGATCACCGGCCTTTATCGCGGCATATGGCGCTATGCCTCGCTGCCCGACCTGTTCGCCATCGCGCGGGCGGCGACGCTGACGGTGCTGGTGTTTCTGCCGGTGATGTTCCTCTTCACCCGGCTCGACGCGCTGCCGCGCTCGCTCCTGCTGATCGACTGGCTGGTGCTGATCGCGCTGTTGGGCGGCCCGCGGCTCGGCTACCGCCTGTTCAAGGACCGCGGGCTTGACCATCTGCTCGAATCGAGCCGCGGCGCCCGCGTGCCGGTGCTGCTGATCAGCACCAAGGAGGGCGCCGACACCTTCATCCGCGAGACCGTGCGCGACCGCAATTCGGTCTATCGCGTCGTCGGCATGCTGTCCGACACGCCGTCCCGGGTCGGCCGGCAGATCTACGGTGTGCCGGTGCTCGGGACGATCGATGCGCTCGATTCGGTCGTCGCCGCCCTCGACCGGCGCGGCCGCCGCCCGCAAAAGCTGGTGATCACGGCGCAGGGCCTCTCCGGCGCCGAGATCCGCCATCTGCTCGACCGCGCCGATGCGTTGGCGATCCCCTTGGCGCGCCTGCCGCGGCTGACAGAGTTTCAAACCACCCGCGCCGACGAGGCCCGTGTCATCGAGCCGATCGCGATCGAGGATCTGCTCGGCCGCTCGCAGGCGGTGCTCGACCGCGCGGCGATGGCGCAGCTGATCCGCGGCCGCCGCGTCCTCGTCACCGGCGCCGGCGGCACGATCGGCTCCGAGCTCGCCCGCCAGATCGCCGCTTTCGCGCCGGCCCGGCTGATCCTCGTCGACAACAGCGAGTTCCTGCTCTACGCGATCGACGGCGAAGTGCGCGAGCGGTGGCCCGACTTGGCCGTTCGCCCGTTGCTCGGCGATGTGCGCGACCGGGTCCGGGTCGCGGCGGTGATCGCCGCCGAGCAGCCGCAGATCGTCTTCCATGCCGCCGCGCTGAAGCACGTGCCGATGGTCGAGGCCAACCCGATCGAGGGCGTCCTCACCAACGTCGTCGGCAGCCGCAATGTCGCCGAGGCGGCGCGCGACCATGGCGCCCAGCTCGTCGTCATGATCTCGACCGACAAGGCGGTCGACCCGACGAGCGTGATGGGCGCGACAAAGCGCCTTGCCGAGGGGATCTGCCAGGCGCTCGATCTCGACGCGGCGCGGCGCGGCACGTCCGGCACCCGGTTTGTCACGGTGCGGTTCGGCAACGTCCTCGGCTCGACCGGCTCGGTGGTGCCGCTGTTCGCGCGGCAACTCGCCGCCGGCGGGCCGCTGACCGTCACCGATCCCGAGGTCAGCCGGTTTTTCATGACGGTGCGCGAGGCGGTCGAGCTGGTGCTCGAGGCCTCGGCGACGTTGCCGGCGGCCGATGACGGCGATTCACGCGGCAAGATCTTTGTTCTCGACATGGGCGAGCCGGTCAAGATCGTCGATCTGGCGCGCCAGATGATCCGCCTCGCCGGGCTCACCCCCGAGCGCGACATCAAGATCAGCTATATCGGACTGCGGCCCGGCGAAAAGCTGCACGAGGCGCTGTTCCACGCCGACGAGGCGCCGGTGGCGACGCGGAACCCGGCGCTGCGCCTGGCGGCGCCGCGCACGGCCGACTACGCCGTGCTCGCCCGCTCGATCGACGAGCTCGACGAGCAGGCCCGTCTTGGGCGCGAGGCGCGGGTGCTCGACCTCTTGCGTCGGCTGGTGCCGGAATACCGCGGCGATGTCGGTTTAGCGCGCCCAGCGCCGGCGGTCGCGGCAGGCGACGGCTGAACCGCGAGCCCGCGGACACCGGCGAAAAGCACTGGCACGGCCGGTGCGCAGACGCCCCCGACGGTGTTGACCTTCGCGTAATGACTTCGCGCTACGCTGCATTTCGCACAAAAGCCGGGAGGTTGTGATGCGCCTGATGTTTCGCCGATTTGTCGATACGCACGACGTCGAGATCATCGTCAATCCTCTGACGGTGCGCTATCTGATGGCCGGTGTACAGGGAACCACGCGGATTTACTTCACCGACGCGCATTCGGTGACCGTGCGCGGCACGCCGCACGAGGTGCAGCTGCAACTGAGCGACCGACGGCAACCCCGGGGTTAGGTGGCGACCCCGGCAGGACT
>DASYUS010000582.1:0-1638 GCA_036000945.1 Allostellaceae bacterium | reverse complement strand
CGTGCCGACGCGGTGCCGCCGGGTCAGCGGAAACACGTTCGTCCGCGCATTCTGGTGCAGCATGTGGAAGCTGACCATCGCGACATCCCAGACGCCGTCGGCGGCGGCCCGCGCCACCATCCGGTGCTCGGGATCGTGCGGCGCCGTCTCGCTGATCCCGAGATGGCGGAATTTCCCCTTCTCCTTCTCGCGCAGCAGGGCCGGCGCCAGCACCGCGAGCGCATGGTCGTAGGCCCGCGGCGCGATGCCGTGCAGCTGGTAGACATCGATGTAGTCGGCGCCGAGCGCCTGGAGCGAGCGGTCGAGGCTGGCAACCGCGCTGTCGGCGGTCGAATTCGGGTTGCTGACCGCAAACGGCGCCTTGGTGCAGATCACCACCTCCTCGCGCGGCACGCCGCGCAGCGCCTTGCCGAGCACCGCCTCGGTGCCATAGGCCGCCGCGGTGTCGAACAGATTCACCCCGAGATCCAGCGCCTCCCGGATGATGCCGATGGCGTGCGCCTCGCTCTTGCCGGTGCCGAGCCCCAGCCGGCTGAACCCGCCGCAGCCGAGCCCGGCGACGCTGACCCTAAGCCCGGTCCGCCCGAGCGTCGTGTACTCCATCCCGGTCCCTCGGCCTCTGCTTAAACGCAGGAAAAAAGCGCCGCCGGCTGTTCCGGCTGTTAAATGCAGCCAATTTGCAGCCAGCGCTCGCGCCTCGGTTGCGGCAGCGATCGAGGCGTACCCGCCCGGACGATCGCCTTGAGCACCGAAGGCGACGGGAAGATACCCGATAAATGTGACGTTTCTACCGCCGGCTTGCGCGGCGCCGGGGATCCCCTCTCAAAGCCGTCTCCCTCGAGGGGGAGGGAGCATGCCGAGTGCGGTCGCCCGCCGCCGGCAGCCATGCTCGCCAACCCGTCATCGCCGCGATATCATCGGAGCGACCAACGCTAGTAACGGGAGGCGAAGATGGCCCTGCGCAAATTCATCATTGAACGCGACATCCCCGCGGTCGGCAGCCTGGAGCGCGAGCAGTTGCGCGGCGCGGCGGCCCAATCGAACGGCGTCCTGCGCCAGCTCGGCCCCGACATCCAATGGGTCGAAAGCTACGTCGCCGCCGACAAGACGTTCTGCGTCTACCTCGCCCGGGACGAGGACATCATCAAGAAGCACGCCGAGATCAGCGGCTTCCCGGCCACCAAGATCACCGAAGTGCGCAAGATGATCGACCCGACGACGGAGCAAGCCGGGTAAGCCTGTCGCGCAATTCGCTGGTTACCGGTTGTCCTGACAATGTACGGGTAGTAGATTGGGGAGGCAGTGGCTCGCTCTGGCTCGGCCACGGAGGGACTACAGTGACCGATCTCAACGAGGCCAAATCGGAGCGCGTCGATTTGCGCATGACGCCAACGGCCAAGCGCACCCTGCAGCTTGCGGCCGCCGTGGCGAACAAAACCGTCAGCGAATTTCTGCTCGATAGCAGCCTTTCGGCGGCTTTCGACACGCTGGCCGACCGGCGCGTGTTTCAGCTCGACGAGGTGCGGTGGGCCGCCTTCCTGAACGCGCTCGACACGCCACCGCAGCAGAACCCGCGTCTGCGCGAACTCTTCGCCGTCAAGCCGCCCTGGGATCCTGAGTGAGCGAACCGCCCGGGCT
>DASYUS010000581.1:0-7305 GCA_036000945.1 Allostellaceae bacterium | reverse complement strand
CGCGATCAGCGTGCTCGCCGTCGAGGCGGTGCCGCCCGGCTTCGACGCAAGGCGCTCGGCGACCGGGCGCCACTACGTTTACCGCATCCTCAACCGGCGCGCGCCGCCCGCGCTGGAGCGCGGCAGGGTGTGGCATGTCGCGCCGCCGCTCGACCTTGCGGCGATGCAGGAAGGTGCCGGCCACCTCGTCGGGCATCACGATTTCTCGACCTTCCGCGACTCGCTGTGCCAGGCGAAGTCGCCACTGAAGACACTCGACGCCCTCGACCTCTGTCGGGTCGGCGAGGAGATCCACATCATCGCCAGGGCGCGCTCGTTCCTGCACCACCAGGTACGCAACATGGCGGGGACATTGAAGCTGGTCGGGCTCGGGCGGTGGCGGCCCGAGGATGTCGCGCGGGCGCTCGCCGCACGCGACCGCCGCGCCGGCGGCCCGACCGCGCCGGCCGAGGGGCTTTGCCTCGTTGCGGTTCGCTACAACGGCGGTCAGTAAAGCGCTTCGGTGACGCGGCCGATCACAGCGGCGAGCAGCAGGTCGACCATGACGACAACACTCGCCTGCGCCCCGGAAACCGCGAGCGCAACGCGGGCGATGTACCATTCGTAGACGAGCACCGCCGCCACGGCGAGCAGCTGTGCGACATGCGCAGTGGATGGCGTGACGAGGCCGATCGCCGCGTCCACTGCAATCAGCGCGAACAGCGCGGTTTGCGGTATCTGCGACCAGTTGTAGGCGACCGTGAAGGCGAGAAATCGGTGCTCGCGGCCAAGCCAGCGGCTCACGTGCAGGATCAGCAGCGGAAACGCCACCCACGAGATGACGAAGGCGATCGTCTCGACGAGCACGATCCGCAAGGTCCCGGACGCCGCCCATCGCGGGGCGGCGATGCGAAGGCCGAGGAGGAGCAGGTAGAGCGGGTAGCAGATCAGCGCCGCCCGGAATGAGCGCCAAAACCCGTCGATCGAGGCATCGAAAAACCCGAGGCCTCGCCGGTCGCCGACCGCCAGACGGAGGGCGCCGCCGACCGCCAGCTGCACCTCAGTCCAGGCGGAAACGGTCATGCCGAGGCGAAGAAGCGTTCGAGGAAGGCTTCGTAAATCGCGGTCAGCTGGGCGATGTCGGCGATCTCGACGCGCTCGTCGGCCTTGTGCATCGTCAGGCCGACGAGGCCGAATTCGGCTACCGGGCAGTGCGCGTGGATGAACCGCGCATCGGAGGTGCCGCCGGTCGTGCTGAGCTCCGGGGTGCGCCCGGTAACGGCGCCGATCGCGGCGCTGAGGCAGTCGCTGACCGGGCCCGGCGGCACCAGAAACGACTCGCCGCTGACCTCCCAGGCGAGCTGAAACTTGCCGCCGACGGCCGCCAGCTTCTCGGCCACCCAGGTTTTCAGGGTCTCGCTCGTCCAGCGGTCGTTGAAGCGGATGTTGAAGGTGGCGCGCGCCAAGCCGGGGACGACGTTGGTCGCCGGGTTGCCGATGTCGATCGTCGTCACCTGCAGGCTGGAGGCCTGGAAATGCTCGGTGCCGGCATCGGGCGCCTCGGCGGTCAACGCGTGCAGCAGCGCGACGAGCCGATGCGCCGCGTTGTCGACGAGATGCGGGTAGGCGACATGGCCCTGCACGCCCTCGACGGTCAGCCGCCCGGTCATGCTGCCGCGCCGGCCGATCTTGATCATGTCGCCGAGCGCGGCGGCCGAAGTCGGCTCGCCGACAACGCAGGCATCGAGGACCTCGCCCCGCTCGCGCAGCCAGGCGAGCACCTTTTTGGTGCCGTTGACCGCGGCAGCCTCCTCGTCACCGGTGATCAACAGGCTGATCGATCCCGCGAAATTCTCGCTGCGCCCGGCGACAAACCGCTCGGCGGCAGCGATGAAGGCGGCAATAGCGCCCTTCATGTCGACCGCGCCGCGCCCGCACAGCGCGCCGTCCTTGAGGCTCGCCGCGAACGGCTCGAACGACCACGCATCGGTTGGGCCGGTCGGCACCACATCGGTATGACCGGCAAAGCACAGATTAGGCCGGCCAGTGCCGTAGCGCGCATAGAGATTGGCGATCGGCTCGGTCCCCGGCTCCTCGAAGACGAGGCGATGACAGACAAAGCCGAGACGCTCGAGGCGCGCGGCGACAATATCGAGCGCGCCCTCGTCCTTCGGGGTGACGCTCGGCCGGCGGATCAGCTCGGCGGCAAGATCGACCGGGTCGATCGCCCAGTTGCCGCGGGAGGCGGCCGTCGCCGTATCGCTCATAGCCGTAGCAATTCGTTGATCGCGGTCTTGGCGCGGGTCTGCGCATCGACCTGCTTGACGATGACGGCGCAATAGAGGCTCGGCCCCGGACTGCCGTCGGGCAGCGGTCTGCCGGGCAGCGATCCGGGGACGACGACCGAGTAGGCCGGCACGCGGCCGAGATGCACTTCGCCGGTGTCGCGGTTGACGATCTTTGTCGTCGAGCTGATGAAGGTGCCCATCGCCAGGACGGCGCCCTCTTCGACGATGACGCCCTCGACGACCTCGCTGCGCGCGCCGATGAAGCAGTTGTCTTCGATGATGACCGGCTCGGCCTGCAGCGGCTCCAGCACGCCGCCGATCCCGACCCCGCCCGAGAGGTGGCAATTCTTGCCGATCTGGGCGCAGGAGCCGACCGTCGCCCAGGTATCAACCATCGTGCCGCTGCCGACATAGGCCCCGACATTGACAAAGCTCGGCATCAAGACGACGTTTGGCGCGATATAGGCCGAGCGCCGCACGATTGCCCCCGGCACGGCGCGGAAGCCCGCGTCGCGAAAGCGGTTCGACGACCAGCCGGCGAATTTCGAGGGCACCTTGTCCCACCACTTCGCGGCGCCGCGCTCTGGGTCGACCGGGCCGCCCGGGATCTCGACCATGTCGTTGAGGCGAAACGACAACAGCACCGCCTTCTTCAGCCATTGATGGACCTGCCAGCCGCCCGCCTTCGGCTCGGCGACGCGCAGGCTGCCGTCGTCGAGCCGGTCGAGCGCGGCCTCGACGGCGTCGCGCGCGGCGCCCCTGGTGGCGGGCGAGACCTGTTCGCGCGCCTCCCAGGCGGCATCGATGGCGGCAGCCAGATCGCTATCGGTCATGAATTTTGGCCCGCTTCTGCCGCCGGCTCGTCGTCATCGTCCCGCTCGGCCCGCGGGTCGATGCCGGCCGCCTGCATCCGGGCGCCCTCCTCGGACTGGGCGACATTCGCGACAACCGTGACGCCGACCTCGGGGTGCAACATCACCCGGACCGGGTGAAGGCCGAGCGCCTTGATCGGGCGTTCGAGCACGATCTGGCTCTTGTTGACGGTAAAGCCGGATGCCGTCACCGCCTCGGCGATGTCGCGCGCGGCGACGGAGCCATAGAGCTGGCCGCTCTCGCCGGCCTGGCGGATCAAGACGACGGTCAATCCGTCGAGCTTGGTCCCGACCTCGCCGGCTTCCGACTTGCGCTCCAGATTGTTGGCTTCGAGCTGGGCGCGCTGCGTCTCGAAATAGGCGAGGTTGTCCTTGGTGGCGCGCATCGCCTTTTTCTGCGGCAGCAGAAAATTGCGGGCATAGCCGGGCTTCACTTTGACGATTTGGCCCATCTGGCCGAGCTTCGGCACCCGTTCCAGGAGAATGAGGTCAACCATCGATGCTTACTCCTCGCGGCAGAAGGCGGTGGCGCAATCCAAAGGCGCTTTCGAGCAGCCCGAGGATTGCGGCGGCCAGGAACGGCCAGGCGAACAGCCCGGCCAGCGTATAGAAACTAACCAGCGCGATGGCCGGATGTGACAGCCGCCGCACCGCCAGATGCAGCACGGCCAGGCCCGCCAGACAAAACGGCACGGACAGCGTGATCATCGTATTGATGCCGAGAAACCGCAGCGTGCCGTCAAACAACGTTGCCGCGGCCGCCACCCCGAGCGCCAGCGGCATCCACGGCGGCAGGCCGAGCCCGGCAAGATCGGGCGATGGCCGCCAGCTGGCGCCGAACCGGGCCAGCACCCCCTGGGCGAGCGCGCCGTTGGCCACGACCATGATCATCCACGAGGCGGCGAAGATGCCGGGGATCACCATCGCGAGCGTCTCGGCGACCTGGTCGCGGTTCGGCAACGGCCGGCGGGCAAGACGGTCGAGCCCCTCGCCGATCACGCTCTGTAACGCCGACCGCAAGCCGTGCGGCCCGCCGAGCAGCAGGATCGCCACGGCGATCCCGGCCAGGGCGAAGACCGTCAGCCATGCCGTTAATGCACCCAACGGGTACCAGGCGAGCGTCCCGTCGCTGCGCCGGCGCGCCAACAGCGCCTGGCGAACGAGCAGCGCAACCGGCGCCGCGTTCAGCGCAGCGAACAGCGCCGCCCCCAATAGGTCGCTGGCGGCCAGGAGGACAAAGATCCCGGTCAGCCCGGCGAGCGCCGCCGCGCCGGCTCCCAGCCACAGCCCGGCGAGAAACAGCGGCAGCTGGGTCATATAAACGAGGATCAGCGCGCCCGGCGTGCCCAGCATCACCGCGAGATAGAGGCACCCCCCTGCGGCGCCGCAGGCGATCGCAGCGGCGGCGCTGGAGAGCCGGCTCATTGTCGCGTGTGTTGCCGGTGCCCCGCCTCGGCCTACTTCACCAGATAGGGAAGCAGGCCGAGATAGCGCGCCCGCTTGATCGCCCGCGCCAGCTCGCGCTGCTTCTGGGTCGATACGGCGGTGATGCGGCTCGGCACGATCTTGCCGCGCTCGGAGACGAAGCGCTGCAAGAGGCGCACGTCCTTGTAATCGATCTTCGGCGCGTTGGGGCCGGAGAACGGGCAGGATTTGCGGCGGCGAAAAAACGGCCGACGGGCCACCGCAGCGCCCCGGTCACCGCCGCGCTCGCCACCCCTGTCGCCACCGCGGTCACCGCCCCTGGCCGGACCGGATCCTTCCTGGCCTTCCATCTAGGCCTCCACCTTTTCGCTCGGCGCCGCATCCACAGCCGGCGCGTCGGCCGCCGGACGCTCGGCACCGTCGCGCGGTTCGCCGAAACGCTCGCGCCCTTCGCCATAGCGGTCGCGGTCGCTGCGGCGCGGCCGGTCCTCGCGGCTGCCGCGGCTCTGCATGATCGGCGAGGGACCTTCTTCGAGCGCATCGACCCGCAGCGTCAGATAGCGCAGCACGTCCTCGTTGATGCGCATCGTGCGTTCGAGTTCGGCGATCGCCGCCGGCGGCGCATCGAGGTTGAACAGCACGTAGTGTCCCTTGCGGTTCTTCTTCATGCGGTAGGCGAGGTTTCGCAGGCCCCAGTTTTCGCGCTTTTTGACCTCGCCGCCCTGCTCGGCGATGAGCTGGGCAAAGCCATCGGCCAGCGCGTCGACCTGCGCGCCGGAGATGTCCTGGCGCGCGATAAACACATTTTCGTAAAGCGGCATCGCAACCGGTTCCCTTGTGGCTGTGGTGACCCGGAGCGTCGTCGCCGGCCGGGTCGAGCCGGCCTGGGTCATCGGACCCGGGGCCGGCAAGGGGAGCCGCGCACTATAGCGAAAGGCGCCGACGGCGCAACGGTTGCGGCACGCAGCCGCAGGGCGACCACATTTCAATGCCCTCCCCCATCGAGGAGGAGGGAGTGGGCACGCCGGGTGCGATCGCCTGCGCGCGTCCAGTCAGGGCTAATGCGCCGCCGGGTAATGCGTCGTCAGGCTTTTGCCGCCCGCCTCGACCGGGTCGGCGTCGATCAGGATGAAGGCGAAGACGCACGGCGCCGTGCCGGTGTTGACCCAGGCGTGCATCGTGCCACGCTGGACGCAGATGTCGCCCTGCTGCATGTGCACGGTCTTGCCGTCGTCGAGCTCCAGATCGCATTCCCCCGACAGGAGGATCGCGTAATCGACCGTCTCGGTGCGGTGCATGAACTTCGCTGGGCCGGGGGCGAATTCAACGACGCGGCACACGCTGCCTTGGCCCGAGCCGACGTAATTGTGGCGGACGACGAAGCCCTTGCGCTGCGCCGCCGCGGCCGCCTCCGAATTGTCGACCGGCATCTTGTCGGTCGACCAGATCTCGCAGCGCGAGATGTAGGAGCGGCCGGCCGCGCTGACCCCATTCATCCGCTCGTCGCTGGCGACGATCGCCTTGCCGTTTGCGTCATGCCCGGTGACGATGCGGCGTACTTCCAGTGCCATCTCCGTCCTCCCCTGAAGAGAAAATTAGCGACCCGTAATGCGGCCGATGCGGAGTTGGCTCAGCGCCTCACCGCATTCCCGGCTTTCGCCGGGAATGCGGTATTGGGAAGTCCTGGGGCGACCGATCAGCCGAAGCGAAATCGCTACGAGCGTGGGGTTTCCCCGGCGCCGAGGCGCATGCGCCAGCGCGAGGAACCTTTCGCAGCGCCCGCCGGCTCGGGCTCGCTGGCTGGCTCCGGCTCGGCCGCAATCTCCGGGCTTGTCGCACCGCTCCGCTCGCTCACGGTGATGATCGGGGACTCCTCCGCCACCGGGCTCGGATCGGCCGCCGGCGCAGAGGGGCCGGAATCGCCGAGGTAATCCGATGCGATCTTCAGGGCAAAGCGCTCAAAATTTTCGAGTTCGGCAAGATCGGCTTCAAGCTTCTTCAATTCGCCTTCATAGCGTGCCTGGATTGCGGCGCGCCGACCCCTGAGTTCCTCGATCGCGCGCTTAACGTCGTCGCCCGAAAGGTTCCACATGGCGTTAACTCTCGACCTCGCAAGCTGTAGGCTAATCCTAGTTTCCCAGTCTTGACCATCTTTTAGCCAGTATTTGCGCCGGCAGCAAGCCCGCCAAAGGCTTTACCCCGACGGATCGTCCGCCACAGCTTTTCCGGGGTCGCCGGCAGCGCGACCGGCGGCGCCCCGATCGCGGCCAGCGCATCGTTGACCGCGTTCATCACCGCCGGGATCGACCCTATCGTGCCGGCCTCGCCGACGCCCTTGACCCCCAGCGGGTTCTTGTCGGTCGGCGTCGAATTCTCGGCCAGTTCGAAGGCGCAGAAATTGTCGGCGCGCGGCATGCAGTAATCCTGGAACGATCCGGTGACAAGCTGGCCGCTCTCTCCGTCGTAAACCAGGTTCTCCAGCAGGGCCTGGCCCACCCCCTGGACGATGCCGCCATGGATCTGGCCCTCGCAGAGAAGCGGGTTCAACATCGTCCCGACATCGTCGACCGCACAGTAGCGCGTTAGCGCCACCTCGCCGGTCTCGAGGTCGATCTCGACCTCGCAGACATGCGCCCCCGACGGGAAGGTCGCCGCGTCGACCGGGCCGAAATTCGACCGCTCGGTGAAACCGGTCTCGATATCCTCGGGCAGTTGCGCGGACTGGAACGATTGCCGCGCCA
>DASYUS010000580.1:0-9025 GCA_036000945.1 Allostellaceae bacterium | reverse complement strand
GGAACGGCGCGGCGGTCGAGCGCCACCATCACGAGGAACCCGGCGCCGGCAAGCAGCGCCGCCGGGGTCTTGAGGTCGCCGAGCGTCACCAGCGTCTCCTTGCTGGCGACGACGATGCCGGCGTCCTTCAGCGCGATGATCCCGAGAAACAACCCGATCCCGGCCGAGATCGCCATCTTCTGCGAGCGCGGGATGGCGTCGACGAGCCACGCCCTGAGCCGCGTCAGGCTGAGGATCAGGAACAAAAGGCCCGACAGGAACACCGCGCCGAGCGCCACCTCCCAGCTGTAATGCAGCCCTTTGACGACGCCATAGGCGAAATAGGCGTTGATCCCCATCCCCGGCGCCAGCGCCAGCGGGTAGTTGGCGAAGAGCGCCATCAACAGCGTCGCGAGGGCGGAGGCGAGGCAGGTGGCGACAAACACCGCGCCGCGATCCATCCCGGCATCGGCCAGGATCAGCGGGTTGACGAAAACGATATACGCCATTGTCAGATAGGTCGTCGCCCCGGCGACGAGCTCGGTGCGGACGGTCGTGCCGTTGGCGGTCAGCGCGAACCAATGGTCGAGCATGCCCCTCACCCCGTCCCTCTCCCCGCACGCGGGGAGAGGGGGCGCGGCGGCGTTGCCTTAGTCCCTCGCCCCGCTTGCGGGGAGAGGGAGGGGCCCGCGCCGTGAGGCGCGGGAGGGTGAGGGGCAGTCCGCCGCTGGGTCTGGGAGGTCGACCCGCCGAGCTGCTCGCGCAGCACCTTGCGCGCCACCTCCTCGATCGCGCCGCGCGCCAGGTGGCCGAGTTGGAAGGGGCCATAGGCGATGCGGATCAGCCTTGTGACCGGATAGCCGAGATGTTCGAGGACGCGGCGCACCTCGCGGTTCTTGCCCTCCTGCAATGACAGCGTGACCCACGCGTTCGACCCCTGCTGGCGATCGAGCTCGGCACGGATCGGACCATAGGCGATGCCGTCGACGGTCGTGCCGCGGGCCAGCGCGGCCAGCCGCGCCGGGTCGACCAGCCCGTGCACCCTGACCTTGTAGCGCCGCACCCAGCCGGTCGCCGGCAACTCGAGGCGGCGGGCGAGCTCCCCGTCATTGGTCAACAGGAGGAGGCCCTCGGAATTGAGGTCGAGGCGGCCGATCGAGACGAGGCGCGGCAATTCCGCCGGCAGCGCGGCGAAGACCGTCGGCCGCCCCTTCTCGTCGCGGTGCGTCGTGACGAGCCCGGCCGGCTTGTGATAGCGCCAGAGGCGCGCCTGCTGCGGCTCCGGCAACGGCTTGCCGTCAACCCGGATCTCGCTGTCGCCGGTGACGGTCACTGCCGGGCTGGTCAGCACGGTGCCGTCGACCGCGACCCGTCCCTCGGCGATCCAGCGCTCGGCGTCGCGCCGCGAGCACAGCCCGGCGCGCGCCAGCACTTTGGCGATCCGCTGCGCCGCGGCGGGGTCTGGCCGGCCGCTCGTCGGCTGTGCCATGCTGAGGCTCCGGTTGTGCGCAAGAGAGACGAATGCGCCGAGACGACATAGGCCGAGCCGCGGCGCGCGGCAATGGCGACCGCGACCCGCGCCCGCAAGCGGGGGAGGCGATGGCGCGCGCCCTCACCGAGGCCGCGGCGGCCGGCGAGGCCGGTGAGGTGCCGGTCGGAGCGGCGCTCGTCGACGGCGCCGGGAATGTGGTCGCCGCCGCCGGCAACCGGGTCGAACGCGACCACGACCCGACCGCGCATGCCGAGATGATCGTCTTGCGCGAAGGCGCTCGGCGGCTCGGCGAGAAGCGGCTCGCCGGCTGCGACCTCACCGTCACGCTGGAGCCCTGCCCGATGTGCGCCGCGGCGATCGGCCTCGCGCATATCCGCCGGCTCTATTTCGCCGCCTACGATCCGAAAGGCGGCGGGGTCGAGCACGGCCCGCGCATCTTCGACCAGCCGACCTCTCATCACCGCCCGGAGATCTATGGCGGCATTGCCGAGCGCGCCGCCAGCGACTTGCTGCGCCGGTTTTTCCGGGCGCGGCGCCGCGCGTCCCCCGCCGCTGACTGAGCGAAAATAACCACGGTTGCCGCTCGCTCGATTCGCCTTCCGCCGTTAACTTATGCATACTATGTGCGGCGCACCGCGACCGCGCGGCGCTGAGCGGGAAAATGCGGCCTCCAGGGCCGGTGAAAGAGCGCATTACGGATGGCATTGCAACGCGAAAAAGGCCTCTACGATCCACGCAACGAGCACGACGCGTGCGGCGTCGGTTTTGTCGCGAACATCAAGGGCCGAAAGTCGCACGATATCATCCGCCGCGGACTGCAGATCCTCCTCAACCTCGACCATCGCGGGGCGGTCGGCGCCGACCCGCTGATGGGCGACGGCGCCGGCTGCATGATCCAGATGCCCGACCTGCTGCTGCGTGACTGGGCCGACAAACGCGGCATCGAGCTGCCGGCGCCGGGCCGCTACGCCGTTGCGATGTGCTTTCTGCCGATGGACGAGAAGGCGCGCGCGGTCGCGATGCAGCATGTCGAGCATTACGTGCGGGCCGAGGATCAGAGCTTCGTCGCCTGGCGCAACGTCGGCGTCGACACGACCGGGCTCGGCGAGGCCGTCATCGCAACGATGCCGTGGATCGCCCAGGCGATCGTCGCCGCGAGCCCGGATGTCCCTGACCAGGACGCCTTCGAGCGCAAGATCCTGACGATCCGCAAGCAGGTGCTGAACAGCATCGCAAAGCTCGCCGAGCATCTGAACATGCCGGCGCTGCGCGACCTCTACATGCCGTCGTTCTCGACCCGCACGGTGGTTTACAAGGGGCTGCTCCTCGCGCCGCAGGTCGAGAGCTTCTACGACGATTTGCGGAACCCGCTGACCGTGTCGGCGCTGGCCCTCGTCCACCAGCGCTTCTCGACCAACACCTTTCCCAGCTGGCGGCTCGCCCACCCCTACCGCTTCATCTGCCATAACGGCGAAATCAACACGGTGCGCGGCAACGTCAACTGGATGGCGGCGCGGCGCCAGGCAATGTCGTCGGAGCTCCTGGGCGCCGACCTCGGCAAGATGGTGCCGCTGATCGGCCCCGGGCAATCCGATACGGCGTGCATCGACAACGCGCTTGAGCTCCTCGTCATCGGCGGCGGCTATTCGCTTGCGCACGCGATGATGATGCTGATCCCGGAGGCGTGGTCCGACCCGCTGATGGACCCCGAGCGCCGCGCCTTCTATGAGTATCACGCTGCGTTGATGGAGCCGTGGGACGGGCCCGCGGCGATCGCCTTCACCGACGGCCGCCAGATCGGCGCGACCTTGGACCGGAACGGCCTCCGCCCGGCGCGCTACATCGTCACCGACGACGACCATGTGATCATGGCCTCGGAAGCCGGCGTCCTGCCGGTGCCGGAGGAGAGGATCACCCGCAAGTGGCGGCTCCAACCCGGCAAGATGCTGCTGATCGACCTCGAGGAAGGCCGCATCATCGACGATGCCGAGATCAAGGCGAAGCTCGCCGCCGAGCACCCGTACGAAGCCTGGCTGAAGGAGACCCAGTACAAGCTCGAAGAGCTACCCGAAGCGCCCGAGGCGGCGACCCCGGCGGTGGCGAACGACCCCTCGACGCGGCTCGACCTGCAGCAGGCATTCGGCTACACCCAGGAGGACATCCAGTTCTTCTTGGAGCCGATGGCGCGCGAGGCCGACGACCCGGTCGGCTCGATGGGCACCGACACGCCGATCGCCGCCTTCTCCAACCGGCCGAAGCTGCTCTACAACTATTTCAAGCAGAACTTCGCTCAGGTTACCAACCCGCCGATCGACCCGATCCGCGAGGAATTGGTGATGTCGCTCATTTCGATGATCGGCCCGCGCCCCAACCTCCTCAGCCACGAGGTCGGCACGCACCACCGGCTCGAAGTCGCCCAGCCGATCCTGACCGACGGCGACCTCGCCAAGATCCGCAGCATCGAGCACCTGGTCGACGGCCGCTTCAAGACCGACACGCTCGACATTACCTGGCCGGCGGTGGAGGGCGCGGCGGGGATCGTGCCGGCGCTCGACCGGCTATGCGACCAGGCCACCGACGCGGTCGAAGCCGGGCACAACATCCTCATCCTGTCCGACCGCGCCGTATCGGCCGAACGGGCGCCGATCCCGGCGCTCCTCGCCACCTCGGCGGTGCATCATCATCTGATCCGCCAGGGGTTGCGCACCAAGACCGGCATCGTCGTCGAGACCGGCGAAGCGCGCGAAGTGCATCATTTCTGTGTACTGGCCGGCTATGGCGCCGAGGCGATCAACCCCTATCTCGCATTCCAGACGATCGAGCAGATCCGCACCGAGAACGGGCTGCCGCTGTCGGCCGAGCAGGTCCAGAAGAACTACTCGAAGGCGCTCGGCAAGGGCATCCTCAAGGTCATCTCCAAAATGGGGATCTCGACCTACCAGTCTTATTGCGGCGCGCAGATCTTCGACGCCGTCGGGCTGCAAAGCGATTTCGTCGAGAAGTATTTCACCGGCACCGCAACCACGATCGAGGGCGCTGACCTCAAGGCGATCGCCGAAGAGGCCCTCGTGCGCCACGCCCGCGCCTATGGCGACGATCCGCTCTATCGCGAGATGCTCGATCTCGGCGGCGATTACGGCTTCCGCCTGCGCGGCGAGGCGCACGCCTGGACGCCGCATTCGGTCGCCAAGCTGCAGCACGCCGTGCGCGGCAATTCACTGGCCGACTACAAGGCCTTCGCCGCCTCGCTCAACGACCAGAGCGAGCGGCTGCTGACGATCCGCGGGTTGATGCGCCTGCGCGACGCCGACCAGCCGATCCCGCTCGACGAGGTCGAGCCCGCCGCCGAGATCGTGAAGCGCTTCTCAACGGGGGCGATGAGCTTCGGCTCGATCAGCCGCGAGGCGCACACGACGCTGGCGATCGCGATGAACCGCATCGGCGGCAAGTCCAACACCGGCGAGGGCGGCGAGGAGGCGGCGCGCTTCAAGCCATTGCCGAACGGCGATTCGATGCGCTCGGCGATCAAGCAGGTGGCCTCGGGCCGCTTCGGCGTGACGACCGAATACCTCGTCAACGCCGACATGCTGCAGATCAAGATGGCGCAGGGCGCGAAGCCCGGCGAGGGCGGGCAATTGCCCGGCCGCAAGGTCGACAAGATCATCGCCCGGGTACGCTACTCGACGCCCGGGGTCGGCCTCATTTCGCCGCCGCCGCACCACGACATCTACTCGATCGAGGACCTGGCGCAGTTGATCCACGATCTGAAAAACGCCAACCCCGACGCGCTCATCTCGGTGAAGCTGGTCTCCGAGGTCGGGGTCGGCACGGTCGCGGCCGGCGTCTCGAAGGCGCGCGCCGACCACGTGACGATCGCCGGCTACGAGGGCGGCACCGGCGCCAGCCCCCTCACCTCCTTGACCCATGCCGGCTCGCCGTGGGAGATCGGCCTCGCCGAAACCCAGCAGACGCTGGTGCGCAACGGCCTGCGCGGCCGCATCGCGGTGCAGGTCGACGGCGGCCTCAGGACCGGGCGCGACGTCGTCGTTGGCGCGATGCTCGGGGCCGACGAGTTCGGCTTCGCGACGGCGCCGCTGATTGCCGCCGGCTGCATCATGATGCGCAAATGCCACCTCAATACCTGCCCGGTCGGCATCGCGACGCAGGACCCGGTGCTGCGCCAGCGCTTCACCGGAACCCCCGAGCACGTCATCAATTATTTCTTCTTCGTCGCCGAGGAAGTGCGCGAATTGATGGCGCAACTCGGCTTCCGCACGGTCGACGAGATGATCGGCCGGGTCGACCGGATCGATATGGTGCCGGTGATCGACCACTGGAAGGCGAAGGGGATTGACCTCTCGCGCCTGCTCTACCAAGAGCCGGCCAAGCCCGGGGTCACGATCCACCATTGCGAGGCGCAGAACCACGGGCTCGACAAGGCGCTCGACAACGAGCTGATCGCCCTCGCCGCGCCGGCGCTCGACCGGCGCGAGCCGGTTCGCATCGAGCGGCCGATCCGTAACATCCACCGCACCGTCGGCGCGATGATGTCGGGCGAGGTCGCCAAGCGCTACGGCCATATGGGGCTGCCGGAGGACACGATCCGGGTGCGCTTCGCCGGCACCGCCGGGCAGAGCTTCGGTGCCTTCCTGGCGCACGGCGTGACCTTGGAACTCGACGGCGACGCCAACGACTACACCGGCAAGGGCCTCTCGGGCGGCCGCCTCATCGTGCGCCAGCCCGAGGCGGCAAGCCGCGAGCCGACCGAGAACATCATCGTCGGCAACACCGTGCTCTACGGCGCGATCGCCGGCGAAGCCTATTTCGAGGGCGTCGCCGGCGAGCGGTTCGCCGTGCGCAACTCGGGCGCCGTCGCGGTCATCGAGGGCACCGGTGACCACGGCTGCGAATACATGACCGGCGGGGTCGTCGTCGTCATCGGCGACACCGGGCGCAATTTCGCCGCCGGCATGTCGGGCGGCATCGCCTATGTCTGGGACCCGAAGGGCCGCTTCGCCGGCCTCTGCAACCCGGCCGGCGTCGATCTCGAAACCCTCGCGCCGGCCGAGCCGGACGACGAGGCCGAGCCCGGCGAGCGCCCGCGCCAGCGCGCCCCGAGCGTCGTCGACAACGGCATGGGCGACCCCTTGCGCTTCGATGCCGCGCGCCTGCGCATCCTCGTCGAGCGCCATCACCTCTTCACCGGCAGTGCCCGCGCCCGCCAGCTCCTCGAAGACTGGAACCGGACGCTCGCCGCCTTCGTCAAGGTGACCCCGAAGGACTACCGCCGCGCCCTTCTGGAGCTGAAAGCCGAGCGCAAAGCCGAAGCCGCCCGCATGGCCGCCGCGGAGTAACACGCGCGCGTAAACCGTAGGGCGGATGAGCGAAGCGTAATCCGCCGATCTGCGACCTCGGCGTCGAAAGTTGGCGGAATACGCTTCGCTCTTCCGCCCTACGAAGATCTGTCATTGCCGGGCTTGACCCGGCCGTTGGGGTCCCCGATCCTGCCACCAACAGAGCACCGACGCCCGGCGCCGGGACGGGCATGACGGGGGCGGGGATGAAACGCCGCGATTTTTTAAGCACCTTTGCCGGCGCTTCGGCTCTCCTGTGGCCGATTGTCGGAGCCGCGCAGCAGCCGAAGGTGGCAACCATCGGCGTTCTGATCGCAAAATCTTCCGGATCGGAGCAGTTCTGGCAAGGCTTCCAGCAGGAGATGCGGAAGCTGGCCTACGTCGAGGGCAAGAGCGTCCGCTACGAGTTTCGATCGGACGAGGGAAAGGTAAGCCGGCTTCCCGAATTGGCGGCGGAGCTTGTGCAGCTCAAGCCCGACGTGATCGTTACGTGGTTCACGCCCGCGGCCTTTGCCGCAAAGCGGGCGACGCGCGACATCCCGATCGTCATGGGAGCCGCAGGAAATCCAGTCGAAACCGGGCTTGTCGAAAGCCTCGCCCGGCCCGGAGGAAACGTCACCGGCGTCGCCGGTGTCGGAGCGGATTTGGCCGGCAAACTGGTAGAGTTGATTCGGCAGATGCTGCCTTCGGCGCATCGCGTCGTGGCGCTGGCCAACGCTCCTGATCCCTTCTCGAAGCCGTTCGTTGAAAGGATACGGTTGGGCGGGAAAGCCACCGGAACGACGATCGATCCGATGATGCTTCGTGGTCCTGACGAGTTGGAGACTGCCTTCGCAGCCATGGAGAAGGACCCGCCCGATGCCGTCATCGTCCAGCCTACGCTGGGCGCCAAAGGTCCCGCGCATTTGGCGCTCAAACACCGGATGCCGGCTGTTTCGTTTGTTCGAGAGTTTGCCGAGCAGGGCGGCCTGATGACTTATTCCGCGGCCCCTGCCGAAAACTACCGCAGAGCCGCCGCGTTTGTGGACAAGGTTTTGAAGGGCGCGAAGCCGGACGACCTACCGGTCGAACGGCCCACGCGGTTCGAACTGGTCATCAACCTGAAGACCGCCAAGGCGCTCGGCCTCACCGTGCCGCCCTCGCTGCTCGCCCGCGCCGACGAGGTCATCGAATGAGGCGCCGTGCCGTCATCGGCGCGTGCGCTGGAGCAGGGAGGACGCGACTATGAACGACACAACCGAAAAGTTCGAAGGCGGCTGCCTGTGCGGCGCCGTCCGCTTTGTTGCTGCCGGTCGACCCAAGGGCGTCTATTGGTGCCATTGCCAAAGTTGCCGCAGACACAGCGGGGCGCCGGTCTCGGTGTTCGTCGCCTTTGACCACTCCGCCTATCAGGTGACCAAAGGGGAGATAACCAAGTTCGATTCGACGCCGGGACGAACGCGGCGCGGCTTCTGCGCCCGGTGTGGCTCGACCCTGACCTGCGAGAGCGCCGGCCTGCCGACCGAGACCCATTTCCACATCGGCGCCTTCAACGAACCCGAACGGCTGCCACCGTCGGCGCGGCACGTCTTCGCCGCGGAGCGCCTGCCGTGGCTGCACCTCGGTACGAACTGACCACGCCCTACCGCGCCGACGAGGTGATCGAATGAAACGCCGCCAGCTCATCATGGGTATCGTCGGCGCGGCAATTAGCTGGCCGCTCGCGGCGCGCGCACAGCAGAAGGCAATGCCGGTGATCGGCTTCATCGGCAGTTTTAACCCCGCCATTATCACGCAGATTGAGTTGGAGTTGGCCGCTTTCCGCGACGGTCTGCGCGAAACCGGCTACGTTGCGGGGCAAAACGTGGCGATCGAATACGCACGGGGCGAGGGTCACCTTGATCGGCTGCCCGCGTTGGCTGCCGACCTCGTCGCCCGCAAGGTCGACGTGATCGTGACCCAGGGTGGCGACGCCCCGACGCTCGCGGCGAAGAACGCGACCTCGACGATCCCGATCCTCTTCCACACCCCCAACGACCCGGTTGCGATCGGTCTGGTCGCCAGTTTCGCCCGGCCGGGCGGCAACCTCACGGGCGTCAGCCTGATGTCGGCCGAGATGACGCCCAAACTGCTCGAGCTGCTGTTGGAGCTGGTTCCACGGGCCAGGGTGATCGCTCTGCTGGTGTACCCGGATGAGTCGTCTACCGAGCAGATCATCGGA
>DASYUS010000579.1:0-6084 GCA_036000945.1 Allostellaceae bacterium | reverse complement strand
TGCCGTCTTCGTTCTGGTTGACGCCGTATTGCGTCAGGTGGCGCGCCTGCTCGGGGGAAAGGTGCCCGTTGGCCTCCTGCATGCGCTTCAGCGCATCCTCGATCGTGGCGTAGCGGCGCGGCAGGCGGCCCGACAGCGCGCGCTGCTCGGCGACCCATTTCTGCATGCGGTCGGCGATCGGCACGGCGGAGCGTGCCGCCATCTGGCGCGGCGTCGGCCCGAGGCCCTCGATCGCGACCAGCCGGCGGACGTTGTCTGGATAGACTCCGGTATAGCGGATCGCGATGTTGCCGCCGAGGGAATGCGCGACGATCGTGACCGGTGCCAGCTCCTGTTGATGGATCAGCTGGGCGAGGTCGTAGACATAGGCCGCCGTCGAATAACTGCCGTCGGGTGACCATTGGCTGTCGCCGTGGCCGCGCAAATCGGGGGCGAGCACGTGCCAGTCGCGGCGCAGCGCCGAGGCGACCCAGTCCCAGTTGCGGCAATGGTCGCGCCCGCCATGAACGAGGAGCAGCGGCGGCGCCGTCGGGTTGCCCCAATCGACGTAATGCAGCCTGAGCCGCTGCGAAAAGTAGATCCGCGAGGTCGGGCCGGCTTCGTCGCGCTCGATGGCCATGGGATTGCCTGAACCGGGAAAGGGCAGCAAAGACCCCCGCGTGCCGTGGCATTGAGCCGAGGGCATCAGGCGGGGGTCAATTTGCGAAGGTTGCCTTCGCGCCCGGACCTAAAGGCCGGGCTATCTCTTGGACTTTACCCTGGGTCGCCGATGCCAAGGGGTCGGCAACTGGGAACTGCCAGGTGGTGTCATGCTTGCTACACACCCTCCTGTCTGAGTTGACGACATCCAGAATCTGGCATTGCGTTCGGCGCTGCGCAAGAGGAAAAGCGATGTCGAATCTGGTCAAACATTGGCGATGCAGACACAACCGTGAAGCGATTTCCTGCCTGGGCCGCCCTCTTGGCGGCATTCCTCTGGTGGCACGGCGGCGCGGCCCAGGAAATGGTGCGTTTCCCTTCGCTCGACGACAATGGCCCAGGTCAGGCGGCGACAGTGCTCGACGGCTACCTATACCGCCCTCCGGGCGACGGGCGGCACCCAGCGGTGGTGGGCTTGCACGGCTGCGGCGGCATGTTCAACCGGAACACGGGGCTGATCACGCCGTTGTACCGCGCCTGGGCCGAGGAGCTAAGGCGCCACGGCTACGCCGTGCTGCTGGTCGACAGCCTGGGGCCGCGCCGGCACGGCGAGATGTGCTCGATCGAGGGCTTCGATATCGCCGTCGTCCGCAGGCGGCCCAAGGATGCCTATGGCGCCCTCCAGTACCTGCAGGCGCAACCCTTCGTTCGCGGCGACCGCGTCGGGCTGGTCGGCTGGTCGCAGGGCGGCCGGACGATCCTCTATGCGATCGGCGCACAAAGTCCGAGTCGACCGGCCGCATTGCCGCAGGGCGACTTCCGCGCGGCGGTTGCCCTCTACCCGGGCGGCTGCAACGAACAGCGGCAGGCCGCGAACTGGACCACCGCCATTCCGCTGCTGGTCCTGATGGGGGAAGCCGACGTGTGGACCCCGATGGGGCCCTGCAAGGCCTTTCTCGACGGCGCGATCGGGCGCCGCGCGCCGATCGAGATGCAGATCTACCCCGACGCCTATCACGCCTTCGACGCGCCGGACCTGCCGCGCCGCGAATTGCCGCGATACCGCACGCGTTCCGGGGTGGTCCCGATCATCGGCACCGACCCCGCCGCTCGTGCCGATGCGCTCGAGCGGATCCCGGCCTTTCTCCGGCGCTTTCTCGGTAACTGAACCGCTACCGGGCGCCGATCCCGATCCCGCCGAGCCGCGACAGGATCGGCCGCGTCGCCTCGCTCATCGCCGTGACGCCGATTTCGGACAGCTTGGCCGAACCCTCGATCATCGCATCGGCGCCGCGCCGGGCGAGCGTCGCGTTGATCTCGACCGCCTCGGCGAAGGTGCGGGCGCCGAGCATCGCGACGGCGGCATCCGCCGCGACGGCGACGCCGGAGCGGGTCATCCCGGTCATTTCGGCAGCGATCTCGGCAAAGCCCCGGGCGAGTGCCGCCTGCACCTCGGTGAGCGCCGTCCAGGCGTCATCGGACGCGGCGACCGCAGGCGCGGGCGATTCTGGCTCGAACCGCGGTTCGGACATACCATTATCGGCGGGTGGGGCGGCAACCGCTGCCGGCACGGCCGGGGGCTCCGGGATGATTGTCGGAACAGGATCGCTCGGCGCCGCATCGATCGGGCGGCTCTCGCTGCGTTCCGGGATGCGCCCTGGCTCGCGCCCCGGGCGCTTTGGCTTCGAATCGCTCATCATCGTCCTCGTCCAGTCGCCGCCAAAATCATGCATCGCACAATTTTAAGATAGATATCGGCCGGGTCACGTTCAAGATTGTTTTGTGCATCGCACAACAAACGGCGATTCGCCAGGTCCGCGGGATGGCTGACGCGGGTTTCGCGTTTCGTTGAATCTTGGTCGCGATGCGGCCCTGTCGGCGGGCCGCCCCGGCGCGATCACGCGCCAGCCTGCCGGGAAGATGCGACGGCACCAGCGCTGTTGCGCCACGATAAAGCCGGGCCACCGGGCAATGATCGGTTCGCGGCGCCGCCGTGACCCGATCATTCGGGGTTAGCTCTTTGACATCTCTTCAGGTTTTTTTTACCCTGGGAGCGATGAATACGGGGCAGCCATGTTGCCCCGCACTCATCGGGGGGTGGGGGTTTATCGTGCGCATATTGATGTCGAAGCGGCCAGGGTCTTCCGATGCCCCGGGGCTATCTCTGTGGCTTGTCGGCAGGGCGGTGCTCTGCGCGGCGGTTGCGATAGGATTGATCGGTTCCGAGCCGGCGGCGGCCCGCAACCGCTACCGCGCGGCCCCGGCAACCCCGCCGATCTTCGAGTGGATCCTGCTCGATGCCGAGACCGGGCAGGTGCTGAGCGAGCAAAACGCCGACGTGCCAACCTACCCGGCATCGCTCACCAAGATGATGACGCTTTATCTGACCTTCGAAGCGCTCAACCAGGGCAAGCTCCGCCTCGACCAGCCGTTGCGGGTCTCCGCCGAGGCGGCCAGTCGGGCGCCGAGCAAGCTCGGGCTGACCCCGGGCGATACCGTCTCGGTGCACGATCTGATCCTCGCAGTGGTCACCAGATCGGCCAATGACGCCGCGACGGTGCTCGCCGAGGGACTGGCCGGGAGCGAGCCTGCTTTTGCCAGCTATATGACCTGGAAGGCGCGCCAGCTCGGCATGCAGCACACCTCGTACCGCAACGCCTCCGGGCTGCCCGATCCGGAGCAGCGCACGACGGCACGCGACGTCGCGCGCCTGGCGCTTTTGCTGTATCACCAGTTTCCCCGCGAATACCGCTATTTCGCCACGCGCGAATTCGAGTTTCGCGGCGACGTTGTGAACTCCCACAACCACTTGCTCAACTGGTACCAGGGGGCCGACGGCATCAAGACCGGCTTCATCAACGCCTCGGGCTTCAATCTGGCGGCATCGGCCGTGCGCAACGGGCATCGGCTGATCGGGGTGATCATGGGCGGGCGCACCTGGCGCAGCCGTGACCAGCAGATGGCCTCGCTGCTCGACCAGGGGTTTGCCGTCCTCGCCGCCAGGGGGCCCGCGCAGCCACGCAGCGCGCCGCTGGTTGCCGCCGCCGCGCCGCCGCCTGCCGCCGCCGCACCGGCGCCCGTCGCTGCGGTTCCAGCCGTCGCGCAGCCCGCTCCCGCATCGGCGAACCTCGCCTCTGCCGCAACGCCGCAGCGATCCGGCGTGCTCAAGGTCGCCAACACGGCACTGCGCCATCTGACGCCGGTTGCCAAGGCCGAAGCCGCGCCGCTCGCGCGTGAGACACCGGGCGCTGCGGCATGGACGATCCAGGTCGGCGCCTTTCGCAACGAAGCGGCGGCTACGCGGGCGGCCCGCCAGGTTGCCGCCCTGACGGTGGCCAAAGGCAAGCCGCACCAAGTCCTTGCCCCGGCCAAGTCCGACCGCAGCCGGCTCTATCGCGCCCAACTCCTGCATTTCACCGAGAAGGGCGCACAGGCCGCCTGCGCCGAGCTGCGCCGCAAACGGATGGCCTGCTCGATCGTGCCGCCGAGCGCGCTCAAACTCGCCGCGAAATAGGCCGGCGCGCGTCCCCGAAGTTCAGAAAGACGCGCACGACTCGCGGGTGATCAGGCCGACCGATTGCTGGCGGAAGCGAGCCTTGTAGGCGTCGATCACCGTCGACAGGCGACCCGCGAGCCCAGGGCCGTGCGGCACCGCGATCAGCACGATCTTGACGTCGGGGGAGCGGCCGATCACGCCCGTCGCCGGGTTGCGCCATTGGCCGTAGCCGTCAAAAACGGTCAGCCCGTCGGGAAACTGCGGCGTCACCACCGCCGCCAGAAAGTCCGACCACTCGGCATCGGAAACGACGCGCTGCCCATCCCTATTGCGGCCGAAGAACAATTCGGCGACGACCATCGGTCGCTCGGTTGGCAGCACGCAGGCGTAGGGCGGCGGCTCCGAAGGGGACACGCAAGCGCTGACCAGCATCGTCATACCGGCGAAGGCCGGTATCCACGTCCGCCGTGGGTCCCGGCCTTCGCCGGGACGACGACTGAATTTGCCGATCGGACCTACTCCGCCGCTCGCGGCGCCGCAGCCGGCTCGACCCGCGCGGCGCAGAATTTGTATTCCGGGATCTTGCCGAACGGGTCGAGCTGCGGGTTGGTCAAGACGTTGGCGGCGGCTTCGGCATAGCAGAACGGGATGAACACCATGCCGGGCGCGATCGCGCTGTCGCTGCGCGCCTTCAATTCGATCGTGCCGCGCCGCGTTATCACCCTGACCTGCTCGCCGGCGGCGACGCCGAGCCGGCGCAATTCGGCTGGCGCCAGGCTCGCCGCCGCCTCCGGCTCGATCTCGTCGAGCACGGTGGCGCGCCTGGTCATCGCCCCGGTGTGCCAGTGTTCGAGCTGGCGCCCGGTGGTCAGGACCATCGGGTAGTCGGCGTCTGGCTCCTCGGCCGGCGGGATGATCGCGGCCGGGACGAAGCGGCCGCGCCCCGAGGGGGTCGGGAAGCCGTCGCCGAAGACGATGTCGTGCCCGGGCTGGTCCTCGCCGTCGCAGGGGTAGGTCACGGCGTGCTCGCGCAGGAGGCGCTCCCAGGTGATGCCGTTCAAGGACGGCATCGCCGTCTTCATCTCGGCGAAGACGTCGCGCGGGTGGGTGTATGACCAGGAAAGGCCGATGCGCCGCGCGATCTCCTGGATGATCCACCAATCCTGCCGCGCGTTGCCGGGGAGCGGCAGCGCGGTGCGCCCCATCTGCACCTGCCGGTTGGTGTTGGTGACGGTGCCGTCCTTCTCCGGCCAGGCCGAGGCCGGCAGCACGACGTCGGCGTATTTCGCCGTCTCGGTGAGGAACAGGTCCTGCACGACGAGGTGCTCGAGTTCGGCGAGCGCCTCGCGGGCATGCTGGACATCGGGGTCCGACATCGCCGGGTTCTCGCCCATGATGTACATGCCCTTGATCTCGCCGGCATGCACCGCGTCCATGATCTCGACGACGGTCAGCCCGCGCTTGTCATCGAGCGGGGTCTGCCACAGCGCCTCGAATTTCTGCCGCACCGCCGGGTTCTCGACCGACTGGTAATCGGGGTAGAACATCGGGATGAGCGCGGCGTCGGAGGCGCCCTGCACGTTGTTCTGACCGCGCAGCGGGTGCAGCCCGGTCCCGGGCCTTCCGACCTGCCCGGTGACCAGCGCAAGCGCGATCAGGCAACGCGCATTGTCGGTGCCGTGGACGTGCTGCGAGATGCCCATCCCCCAGAAGATGATCGCCGATTTGGCGCGGGCATAGGTCCGCGCCACCTCGCGCAAGGTCGCCGCGTCGACACCGCAAATCTCCGCCATCTTTTCCGGCGCGTAGTCGCGGACATGCTCTTGCAGCTTGAGGAAATCGTCGGTATGTGCCTGGACATACTGGCGATCGTAGAGGCCCTCCTCGACGATCGTGTGCAGCAGCGCATTGAGCAGCGCGACATCGCGCCCCGGCTTGAAGCGCAGCAT
>DASYUS010000578.1:0-2680 GCA_036000945.1 Allostellaceae bacterium | reverse complement strand
CCTTTCCTGTGCGGCGGTCAGTCCGCGATGTTCGGGTGGGACGGCAATCTCCGCGACCGAGGCCCCAGCGTGCCGGAGCACTTCGCGGGTATGGTCGAGCGCCGCCGCAGTGCTGGGTTCCGCCGCCTCCCACATCGGCGTCCGGTAGAAGCCGAAGCGCGGCGGGGCCTCGGGCATCGCGAGGTGGCGCAATACCGGCCGGCCGCCGAGAATCGCGGCGAAAAATGCCGCGTCGGCGACATTGCGCGCCATCGTGCCCACTGTGTCGAGGCTGTCGGCGAGCGGCTTCACCCCGGCCCGCGGGATCATTCCGAAGCTCGGCTTGTACCCGACGACGCCACAATAGGCCGCCGGCCGAATGATCGACCCCGCGGTCTGCGTGCCGAAGGCGAGCGGCACCATGAAGTCGGCGACGGCCGCCGCCGAGCCGCTCGACGATCCGCCCGGCGTATGGGCCGGGTTGTGCGGGTTGGCGGTCTTGCCGGCGGTGAAGCAGGCGAACTCGGTCGTCACCGTCTTGCCGAGAACGATCGCGCCGGCGGCCCGCGCCAGCGCTACGCAGGCCGCATCGGCGGATGGGCGGTGGCCTTCGTAGATCGTCGAGCCGTAGCCGGTCGGCATGTCGGCGGTATCGATCAGATCCTTGACCGCTATGGGCACGCCGTGCAGCGGCCCGCTCGGCGCCGAGCCGTCGCAACGCCGGGCGGCGGCAAGGGCCGCATTTGGGTCGAGGTGATGCCAGGCGCCGACCACCGGTTCGCACGCGGCGATTCGATCGAGACAGGCTGTGACCAGCGCCTCGGCGCTGAGCCTGCCGGCAGCGATTTCCTGTGCGGCATCGCGGGCGGAGAGGGCGAGAGCGTCGGGCATCGTGAAATCCTGCGCGGCGGGTTCGGCGAACCCTAGCGCCCGAACCCTAGCGCCACTGGGCCTGACGCGGAAGCGCTACCGCTCAGAAGCCAGCGGGGGTACGGTTAGCGGGTGAAGTGCCGGGGCCCGCTTCGGAACGAGGGCGATGCCTCAGGGTAGAACAGACGAGAGGGACGGCGAAGCGCGGCGGACCGCGGCGCTGATGGGCTTTATCGTGATCCTCGTCCTGGCTATTGCCGGGGTCGTGCTGGTTCGCGAGCTCGCCAAGAATTCCCGCCTCGAAGATTGCCTGATGGCGGGTCGGAAGAATTGCGCGCCGATCGAGACGCCATTGCGCCGGCCTTGATGACAGCGAAAGCCGGGCGCCGATCAGGCGCCCGGCTTCGCATGAAAAGGCCGGTTTCGGCTAGCGTATGCCAGGCGCGTTCGGGTTCGCCTGGGTTTCGCCGCGGTGCTGGCCCTTCTTGAAGCGGTGCTCGTCGCGCTGCTGCTGACCCATTGCCGAGCCGGCGGCGCTGCCGCCGGTGCCGAGCGTGGTGTCGCTCGAGCCGCTGCCGGCTGTCGAGCCGCCCAGACCCATCGTGCTCGAGGACCCGGTGCCGCTGCCGGCCGCGCTGCCGCCGGTGCCGAGAGTCGTCCCGGTCGATCCGTCGCCGGCGGTCGCCCCGCCGAGGCCCATCGTGCTCGACGAGCCGCTGCCGCTGCCGGACCCCGCGGCGCTGCCGCCGGTGCCGAGCGTCGTGCTGGTGGAGCCGCCGCCGGCGGTCGAGCCGCCGAGGCCGAGCGTGCTGCCCGAGCCGCCGCTATCCGACCCGGCGGCGCTGCCGCCGGTGCCGAGCGTGGTGCTGGTCGATCCGTCGCCGGCCGTCGAGCCGCCAGTGCCGAGCGTGCTGCTCGAGCCGCTGCCGCTACGCGGGTCGGCGGCGCTGCCGCCGGTGCCGAGCGTCGTGTTGGTCGAGCCGTCGCCGGCGCTGCTGCCGCCGATGCCCATGGTCGAACTCGACTGGGCGTAGGCGATCGCCGCGGTGCCGGTGAGAAGGGCAGCTACCATCGCCGCCGCTTTGATGTTGTTCCACATACCATGTCTCCTGTGGTTGATCCCGGTGTTCGGGCTAGCGGTCGAGCACCGCTTGCCCTGGGGAACATCAAGATTCTGGATGATTCGGCCGGTCGCTGACGCCCGTGGACGTCGGCTTCCAAGTCATTGTGTGAAACACCCAGTGGGAAAACCAATTCCATCTCGCAGCAGCCCAACTTGATCCTTCTCACCGTTTCTGCAATTTTACTTGTAAATCGGTTAGCTTTGGGTTGCGTTATCGCATAGCGACTGAGACAAGGGACTGTCAGCATCGTTTATTGCAGAGGGATTTAGCACAATCAGGAGAAAACTGATGATCCTCAGCCGATTCATTTACCCGGCGTTTGCGGCGATCTTCGTCATCGGACCTGTCGCCAGCGGCTTGGCTCAGACCGGCGGCGCCAGTGGCGCCCGCGGCAGCAATTCTGGGCCGGCGGCGGCATCGACCGTCGGAACCGGCGCGCAGTCGGTCACGCCTGACAACGCCAGCGACGTCGTCGGCTCGGGCGGCAGCGCCGCCGCCGGCGACACCTCGGCCTCTTCGCTCGGCCTCGGCGCCTATTCGACCGCGCCGACCGGTACGTCCTCGACCCTCGGCACCGGCGGCAGCGCCGCCACGCCCTCGGGCCATGCGACAAGCCGCAGCGGCGTCCACGGAAACCGCAATTTGAGCGGGCAATCGATGAACCAGGCGCACGACCCGGGCGGCGTGTGGAGCAAGTCGCACACCCA
>DASYUS010000577.1:0-3301 GCA_036000945.1 Allostellaceae bacterium | reverse complement strand
GGCGTTGATGCGGCACTCGATGGCGTGGCCGCGCAGCGTGATGTCGCTCTGGCAGTAGCCGAGCGGCGCGCCCGCGGCGATGCGCAGTTGTTCGCGCACGATGTCGACGCCGCTGATCATCTCGCTGACCGGATGCTCGACCTGAAGGCGCGTGTTCATCTCGATGAACGAGAAGACGCCGTCCTCGTAAAGAAACTCCATCGTGCCGGCGCTCTTGTAGCCGAGCCGGCCGAGCGCGGCGACGGCGAGCCCGGTCAGCGTCTCGCGCGCGGCCGAATCGAGCGCCGGCGACGGGGTTTCTTCGAGCAGCTTCTGGTGCGAGCGCTGCAACGAGCAGTCGCGCTCGCCGAGATGGATGACGCCGCCCTTTCCGTCACCGATCAGCTGGACCTCGATGTGCCGCGGGCGTTCGAGATAGCGTTCGAGATAGATCGCATCGTCGCCGAAGGCGGCGCGCGCCTCGGCCTGCGCCAGCGGCAGCATGCGGGCCAGCTCGGCCGCGTCGCGCGCCAGCTTCATGCCGCGCCCGCCGCCGCCCGCCGCGGCCTTCATGAGCACCGGATAGCCGATCGCGCGCGCCGCATCGACGGCGCTGCCGGTGTCGCGCACCGCCTCGGGCGACCCCGGCACGACCGGCAGGCCGAGCCGCGCCGCCTCGGCCTTGGCGCGGATCTTGTCGCCCATCAGCCGGATGTGCTCGGGCGCGGGACCGATAAATGTGAAGCCGTGCTCTTCGCAGGCCGCGGCAAAGTCGCCGTTCTCGGCGAGAAAGCCGAGCCCGGGATGGATCGCGTCGGCGCCGGTGATCGTCGCGGCCGAGAGGATCGCCGAGACATTGAGATAGCTCGCCCGCGCCGCTGGCGGGCCGATGCAGACGGTCTCGTCGGCCAGCCGCACGTGCATCGCCTGCGCGTCGGCGGTCGAATGCACCGCGACGGTCCTGATCCCCATCTCGTGGCAGGCGCGATGGATGCGCAGCGCGATCTCGCCGCGATTAGCGATCAGCACCTTCTCGAACATGCCAGGCAAATTCCCGATCGAGATTGCTTCGTCGCTGCGCTCCTCGCAATGACGCCCTCCTTTTGGCTGTCATTGCGAGCGAAGCGAAGCAATCTCGATTCAACCACGATTCGGTCAGATGTCGCCGGTCACTCGACCAGCATCAGCGCGGCGCCGTATTCGACCGGCTCGGCATCCTCGACGAAGATCCGGCTGACCCGCCCCGCGCGCGGTGCGCGAATCTGGTTCATCACCTTCATCGCCTCGATGATCAGCAGCGTCTGGCCCTCGCCGATCACGTCGCCGACGCGGACAAACGGCGCCACGCCAGGCTGTGCCGCGAGATAGGCGATGCCGACGATCGGCGAGGTGACGGTGCCGGGATGAGCAGCGCCGTTTGTTTCGGCCGGGGCCGGAGCGGTCGGCTCAGCGGCGACGGCCTGCGGGGCGGCGTGCCCATTGACCGCCGGGGCCGCGCCGGTGGGCGCCTCACGCGCGACGCGGATGCGGTGATCGCCGACCGCATACTCGATCTCGGTGAGGCCGGTCTCGCAGAGGAGGCCGGCAAGCGCCCGGATCACCTCGGCGTCGGGCGCGAGCGGCGCCCGGGGAGATGACCGCCGCCCCCCGAACTTCATTAGGCGGCCCCGCTCGATTCGACCTCGATCACGCTGGCGAGCGCCTCCAGGGCGAGTTCGTAGCCCTGCGGCCCGAGCCCGCAGATCACCCCGCGCGCGGCGAGGCTGACATAGGAATGATGGCGGAAACGCTCGCGCCGGAAGATGTTCGACAGATGGACCTCGATGACCGGCAGCTCGGCCGCGTTGAGCGCATCGAGGATCGCCACCGAGGTGTGCGTCAAGGCGCCGGCATTGAGGATAATGCCATCGGCCGCCTCGCGCGCCTCCTGGATCCACTCGACAAGCTGTCCCTCGTAGTTGCTCTGGCGGAACTCGATCGCGAGGTCGAGCGCCGCCGCCCGCGCTAGACAGCGCTGCTCGACATCGGCCAGCGTATCGTAGCCGTAGGTCGCCGGCTCACGCACCCCGAGCAGGTTGAGGTTGGGGCCATTCAGAATAAAGACGGTCGGCAAGCGCACCTCCGCGCCAAGCTCCCGCCTTATAGCACGCCATCCGGCCGCGACAAACCGGGCGCCCGGAGCGGCGGTGTCTCGATTTGCGCTGCAGGTGCATTTGTGCGTCCTTCGAGACGCGCCTTGCAGGCGCTCCTCAGGATGATGGAGCCGTTGATAGCATTAACAAAAGCGTCATCCTGAGGAGGCGCGAAGCGCCGTCTCGAAGGACGGACGGTCGCGATCCTTCGCCAAGCCGAGACACGACCCGCGAGCGGCGGCGCCGAAGGCTCCGCGTCGCGGCGGGCAATGACTGATCGGTTCGGCGATTCGATCAGCGGCCGAGGACGGCGCGGGCAGTCTGGTTGAAGAGGATTTTTCGTTCCTCGTCGGACGGCGGGGCGGCGCGGCGCCATTCCTTGCCGAGATCGACGCCGCGCTGGACCGCCGGGCGGTCCCTGACGGCGGCGCGCCAGCGGGCGACGTTGGGAAAATCGTCGAGCGCCTGGCCGAGCGGCTTGGCGATCAAGACCCACGGCCAGCTGCACATGTCGGCGATCGAATAGTCGCCGACGATAAACGCCCGCCTCTCCAGCCGCCGCTCCAGGACGCCGAGGCAGCGGTTGTATTCGTCGGCATAGCGCTTCAGCGAATAGGGGTGCTCGCCCTCGGCGTAATTGACGAAATGGCTGAGCTGCCCGGCCATCGGTCCGAGATTGCCGACCTGCCAGAACAGCCATTCCATGACCTCCTTGCGGGCCCGCCGGCCCGGCGGCATGAACAGGCCGCTGCGCTCGGCGAGGTGCAGGAGGATCGCCCCCGATTCGAAGACGCTGACCGGCCCGTCCGGGTCGTCATGATCGACGATCGCCGGCATCCGGTTGTTCGGGCTGATCGCGAGAAACTCCGGCCTGAACTGGTCGCCCTTGCCAATATTGACCGGGATCACCCGGTAGGGGAGCCCGCATTCCTCCAGCATGATGCTGATCTTCCAGCCGTTCGGCGTCGGCCAGTAATAGAAATCGATCATCGGCATCCACCCAGAGCGCCCCGGCATCGGCTCATTCGGCGTAATCCGGTTCGCTTTTGTCGAGCAGCCGCTTCAGCGCGGCGAAATGGTGCTCGGCGGCCGACTTGCCGGCGTAGACCGGCGAGTTGAGGTACTGCTTGACGGTGCGCGCGGCGATGTGCGGCGGCACCTCCTTGAGCGGCCGCCCGGTCCACATTGCG
>DASYUS010000576.1:0-2731 GCA_036000945.1 Allostellaceae bacterium | reverse complement strand
GTGGCCGGCATGTGCAACCAGCACTCGCTCGCGCGATGAAGGAGCCGGTCGGCGAGCGGCTCGGCCTTGCCGCCGGCGGCGAGGAGCGCGAAGACCTGCTGGCGCAGCGCCTGGCGCGGCGCGGCGCCCAATGCCATCAGCGGGTTGAGGGTCGCGCCGGAGGCGGCTTCGGCGGCCGTGGCGGCAAGACCGGAGAAGAGCCCCGCTGCGTGCGCCGCGCGCAGATCGAAGATCATGTCGCCGATCGCGATGCCGCCGCGCGGCCGCGCATCGGGCACGGCGCTACCGGGCGGGCTGAACACGCCGAACGGCAGGTTCTGCGGCGGAAACTCGGCGTGGCCGTTGGCGGAGGCGATCCAGCTCTGGCGGGCGCGATCATGGGTTTCGTCAATCATGCCGATTCCTCCCTCTGAAGCCGCAATGGCGGCGCATCCGGCATCGCGCCACTGTGCGGCCGGCGCAGCGCAAACAACCCGAAGCCCAAGGCCAGCGCTATGAAGCCGCCGACCACCGCGATCATGTTGACGGCAATCGGGTAGGGCAGCAAGGCGACGACCAAGGTACCGAGCGCCGCCGTCGCCATCTGCAGAAGCCCCATCAGCCCCGAGGCCGTGCCGGCGAGCCGCGGCCGGATGTTGAGGCCCGCCGCCATCACCGCCGGCTGGCTCAGGCCATCGCCGATTTCGCACAGGGCGATCGGCAGGAACACCGTCCACAGGCTGAGCCCCGCGAAGAAATACCACAGCGCCAGCACAACGGCCGCGATCAGGGCGATTGCTCGGCCGACGATCATGAGGCGCAGGCTGCCGAGGCGCGGTGCAAAGCGGGCGGCGCCGGCGTTGCCGAGCATGTAGGTCGCCATCGGCAGCAGGATCACGAGCCCGTAGGTACTTGGGGGCTCACCCAGGCCCTCCGCCAGAATGTGCGGCGCGCTGGCGATGAAAGTGAACCAGGACGCGCTGGTGCAAGCGCTGCAAAGGGCAAAGCCGACGAATTGCGGCGAACGCAGCAGGCTCGAATAGGCCCGCATCATACCGACCGGGTCGAGCCGCATCGGGTGCGCGTTGGTCTCGCCGAGCCGCGCTACGGTCCACGCGAGCACGCCTGCGCCGAGGATACCGAGCAACGCGAAAATCGCCCGCCAGTCGATCCATTCGGCGAGACTGGCGCCGAGCGCCGGCGAGATCGCCGGGGCCAGCGTCATCGCCATCATCACCAGCGCGAGGCCGCGCGCCGCCGCCTCGCGCTCGTAAACATCGCGGATGATGGCGCGGGCGAGGACGACCCCGGCGCAGGCGCCGAGGCCCTCGAGCACCCGGCCGACGATCAGCGCCGCCAGCGACCAGGCAAAGCCGCAGAGCAGCGTGCCGAGGAGAAACATCGTCAGCCCGCCGATCAGCACCGGGCGCCGCCCGAAGCGGTCGGACAGCGGGCCGTAAACCAGCTGGCCGCCGGCGATCCCGGCGAGGTAGAGCGTGAGGACAAGCTGCACCTCCGCCGCGCGATCGCCGAACACGTGGGCGAGCAGCGGCAGCGTCGGCACGACGATGTGCAGCGCCACGAACGCCAGCGCCGTCACCGCCGAGAGCAGCGCCAGCGATGGCGCCGGCCGGATCGTCATGCCGAGGGCGGTCGGAAGCTCGCCAGGCTGCGTCGCTGCTGCCCGGCGGCATCAAGATTCGCCGGGTCGAGCCAGCGCTCGAAAGCCGCGCGCAACGCCGGCCATTCGCTGTCGATGATCGAGAACCAAGTGGTGTCGCGGTTGCGCCCGCGGGTGACCTGTGCCTGGCGGAACAGCCCCTCGTACTGGAAGCCGTAGCGCAGCGCGGCGGCGCGCGACGGCGCGTTCAGCGAATTGCATTTCCATTCGTAGCGCCGGTAGCCGAGTTCGTCGAAAACGCGGCGCATCATCAGATACATGGCCTCGGTGCCAGCCGGCCGGCGCTGCAGGCGGGGGCTGTAGGTGATGCTGCCGATCTCGATCACCCCGCTTGGCGGATCGATCCGCATATAGGAGGCCGTCCCGATCGCTTCGCCGGTCGCATGATCAACGATCGCGTGCACCAGCGGATCGTCGCTGCGGCAGGCGGCCTTCGCCCACTCATGGTATTCGGCGAGCGAGGCGTAGGGCCCGCGCGGCAGGTAGGTCCACATGCGACCCTCGACATCCTCGGCATAGGCGGCGAAAATCTGCGCCGCATGGCGCTCGCGATCGAGCGGCTCGACCGTGCAGAAGCGGCCGGTCATCGCCGTACGCGGCGGAAGCGGACGCGGTGCCCAGCCCGGCAGCGGCGCACCGAGGGGCTGGCCAAGATAGTTGCGGTGCTCATCCATCAGCCCTGCCTCGCTGCCCGGAAGGTTTCGGTCGTCGGCGTGTAGAGCGCCACCGGGCCGCCGAGCCGCTCCGCCGCCTCGTGCGCGCTCGCAAGTTCGGCGAACGTGGCGATGCCGCGATATGCCACCGAACGGTCGAGGCCGACGGCTCGCAGCCAGATGATGCCTGGCGCTTCCAGGTTCGCTGCGGCGCGGTCGGCGACCAGCAGGATACCGCCGGCCGGCACATCGGGCGCGGCATCGAGACCCGCGAACAGGTTGCGCCGGTGCATCAGCTCGTCCACCACCGACGCAAACGGCCCCATCCCGCGGGTGCGCAGATAGGTCTCGCTCTCGAAAACCGCCGGCGAAGCGACCGTGTACATTGCCAATGACGGTGGGCGGCCATCATCGAGCG
>DASYUS010000575.1:0-1750 GCA_036000945.1 Allostellaceae bacterium | reverse complement strand
AGCGGCCGCCCCACCCGGTCAGCTACGAATTGCCGACCGACGAGGGGGCGGGCCACGGCGGCGACGGCACCGCCCCCTACCCGCTCGCCTATTTCGCCGCCGGGCTGACCGCCTGCGTGATGACGCAGCTGCGGGCGTTTTCGCGCCGGCTCGACATTCCGGTCGGCGAATTCTCGGTCAACACCCGCTGCCATTGGGAAGCCTCGCAAATCGGCAACGCCCCTTACGAGAGCGCCCCGATCGCCTTCACGATGGATATCGACCTCGGGAACGACGTTTCGGAGGCCGACGGGCTCCGGCTGATCGCCGCTGCCGAAAAGGGCTGCTTTGTCGAGCAGTCGCTGAAGCCCGGCATTGTCAAGCACCGGCTCAGGGTCGGCGATCGCTGGGTCGATCTGTAACGGGGAGATGCCGACATGTCGGACACCGCCAGCCGAGCGCAGCAAATGGCCGCGAAGATGCTGGGCACGCAGCTTTACGTCGTCCACACGACGCCGGTCGCGCCGCGCGAGAAGATCGCCGAGCTGCTGCCGCAGCATCTCGAACACCAGGTCAGGCTCGAAAAATCCGGGGTGATGTTCGCGGCCGGCCCGCTCATGAACGAGGATGGCAGCCCCGGCGGCGGGCTGATCGTGATCCGCGCCGAATCTTTTGCCGACGCCCGCGCGATCGCCGACACCGATCCGCTGCACGCGGCCGAACTGCGGACCTACACGATCCGGCGCTGGACCGTCAACGAAGGGTCATACTCGCTGACGATCAACTACTCCGACCAGAGCGTGTCGATCGGCTGATTCCGCCCGCGTTGTCGGTCGGGTGGACGGCGGCTTATAGTGCCCGCCTCACCGGCACGGGCGGTCAGCGATGGATCTGTTCAAGGAGTTCGGGGTCAGGGATTACGCGGCCGCGGCTGCGCAGATACCGGTCATCGATTTCGGCCCGGTGTTCGCTGGTGAGCCGGGCGTTCTTGGCCGCACCGTCGAGGTGGTTCGGCACGCCTGCGAGCATGTCGGATTTTTCTATGCCGCCGGCCACGGCGTGCCCGACGCGCTGATCGAGGGCGCCTTCGCTGCTTCGCGCACCTTCCATGCCCTGCCGCTGGAGGAAAAGCTGAAGCTGCGGCTCAACCAGAACAACATCGGCTATCTGCCGATCGACGCCTCGGTCCAGGGCGCCTCGACTGCGCACAAGGCGACCCGACCGAACCGCAACGAGAGCTTCTTCATCAGCCACGATCGCGGCGCCGACCACCCCGACGTGATCGCCGGCACGCCACTGCGCGGGCGCAACCAGTGGCCAAGAAGCCGCCCCGAGATCCGCACGCCGATGATGGCGTATTTCGCGGCGCTCGGCGCGATGTGCGACCGGATGCTGCCAGTCTTTGCCGCGGCTCTCGGCATGCCGGGGAATTTCTTCGCGCCGTTTTTCGCCGGCGAGGCGCACGCCAATCTGCGCTTCCTGCACTACCCGCCGCAGGACCAAGGCGAGGACAATCTGTTCGGCCAGGCGCCGCACACCGACAACAGCTTCATGACCGCGCTTGCCCGCACCGACGTGCCGGGCCTCGCTGTGCGGCTGCCGTCCGGTGAATGGTTCCCGCCGCCGGTCATCCCCGGCACCTTCCTCATCAACCTCGGCAACATCATGCGGCGCTGGTCGAACGACCGCTTCCTGTCGACCCCGCACGGCGTCCTCAACGACAGCGGCGCCGACCGCTATTCGATCGCCTATTTCCACAGCCCGAACCCGG
>DASYUS010000574.1:0-3859 GCA_036000945.1 Allostellaceae bacterium | reverse complement strand
GCTGCTGTTGCGGCGTTTGGCGACTTGCCATTTCGTACCACAGCCCGGCAAATCGAGGAAAACCCGTATTGCGCCGCCGTCGATCACTACTTATATTTAGAGAAAGGTTCGCTTCCAGGAAGAGCGTTATGGATGACACTGAGCAAACCAGCGATTTGTTGGCCCTGACAACGGAAATCGTCGCCGCACACGTGTCCAACAACACGTTGGCGCTCAACGATCTGCCGTCGTTGATCAACCAAGTCTACAACTCTCTGGCCAATATCGGTGCCGCCCCGGCGGTGCCGGCGGCGCGCCCGCAGCCGGCGGTCAGCATCAAGAAATCCGTCCAGCCCGACTACATCGTTTGCCTCGAGGACGGCAAGAAGCTGAAGATGCTGAAGCGGCACCTGAAGACGGCGTACAACATGTCGCCCGAGGCTTATCGTGAGCGCTGGGGACTGGCGGCCGATTACCCGATGGTCGCGCCGAATTACGCCGAACAGCGCAGCCGGCTGGCGAAGGAGATCGGCCTCGGCACGCGGGCGCGGCGCGGCCGGGCCTGAGTTCGCCGCTCTTTGGTTGGGTTTGGTGCGGGGCCATAGGCTGGCCGGACGGGTTGGGCTATAGTGGCGGCGGTAAGCTCCGTCCGGGCCGCGACGCGATGACCTCCCGCCTCGAGCAGCTATGTCTCGACAAAGGATTGAAGATGACCGAGCAGCGCCGCGTGATCGCGCGCGTGCTGTCGGATTCGGCCGATCATCCCGATGTCGAGCAGGTCTACCGGCGCGCCACCGCGATCGATTCGCGGATCAGCATCGCTACGGTCTACCGCACGGTGCGGCTGTTTGAAGAGGCCAACATTCTCGCTCGTCACGATTTCGGCGACGGCCGCTCGCGCTACGAGGAGATGCCGAGCGATCACCACGATCACCTGATCGACCTGCAAAGCGGCCGGGTCGTCGAATTCCGCAACGAAGAGATCGAGAAGCTGCAGCAGATCATTGCCGACGAACTCGGCTATGAGCTGGTCGGGCACCGCCTCGAACTTTACGCCGTGCCGCGGCGCGGCAAGCAAGGCCAAGGGCATTGCTGATGTCGCACGCGCGCCGGTCGCGCCGGCCGGCCGGCCGCGTGGCGGCGCGGGGCCCTTTCGCGTGATCGCCGGCGTCGTGGCCGAGCCGAGCCCGCCGGTCGAAACGGGGGCAACCCTGCCGGCCGAGACGGGCGGCCCTCGAGTGGTCGACATCGTGTCGGGTTCGCTGCAAGTACGGCTCGCGGAAAATGCCGCCGATGTCGACGCGGCGCAGGCGCTGCGCTACCGGATTTTCTACGAGATCATGGGAGCCCAGCCGCTGCCCGGCATGGACCGGCAGCGTCGCGACCACGATCGCTACGACCCGATCTGCGACCACCTGCTGGTGCTCGACCATAGCCGCGGCAGCGGCGCGGAAAGCGTCGTTGGCACCTACCGCCTGATCCGGCGCGAGGCGGCGGCGCGGTTGGGCGCCTTCTATTCGGCCGCCGAATACGATCTAGGCCGGTTGATCGCCTATCCCGGCGAGATCCTCGAACTCGGCCGCTCCTGCGTCGATGCCGGATACCGCGCTCGGCCGGTCATGCAGCTGTTGTGGAGCGGCATCGCGGCCTATGTCTCGCGCTACGACATTGCGTTGATGTTCGGTTGCGCAAGCCTACCCGGCGTCGATCTGAACGCGCTGTCGGTGCCGCTGTCCTACCTCTACTACCACCACCTCGCCCCGCCGGCATTGCGGGCGCGGGCGCTGCCGCAGCGGTTTGTCGACATGCGCCGCCTCGATCCCGCGTCGTTCGACCCGAACCGCGCGCTGGCGGCGCTGCCGCCGCTGATCAAGGGGTATTTGCGGCTCGGCGGGTTTGTCGGCGACGGTGCGGTCATCGACGAACAGTTCAACACCACCGATGTCTGCATCGTGGTCAAGACCGACCTCGTCGCCGAAAAGTATTCGCGGCATTACGAGCGCCAGTCGAAAGAGACATGGGCGGCGTAGAGCGCATCGGCTCGTCGGCCCTGCGGGTCTGGCGGTTGGCGATTTACCTCGGCTGGACCATCCTCCTGATGCCGGTGCAAGCACTGGGGCTGATTTTGCGGCGGCGCTGGACGGCGAACTTTCCGCGCTTCTATCACCGCCGGTGCTGCCGTATCCTCGGCTTGCGGGTGCGCCGGATCGGGCGCCCGACCGAGGCCCGCCCGACGCTGTTCGTCGCCAACCATGTCTCCTATCTCGACATCACGGTGTTCGGCTCCCTGATCGCCGGCTCGTTCATCGCCAAGCGCGAGGTCAGAGGCTGGCCGCTGTTCGGCTGGCTGGCCCGGCTACAACGTTCGGTGTTCATCGACCGCAAGGTGCGCAGCACCGCCCGGCAGCGCGACAGCATCGCCGAACGGCTCGCCGATCGGGACGCGCTCATCCTGTTTGCCGAGGGAACCAGCGGCGACGGCAATCACGTTCTGCCGTTCAAGAGCGCGCTGCTCAGCGTCGCCGACCATGCGGCGAGCGGCCCGGTGACGGTGCAGCCCGTGTCGATCGCCTATACTAGGCTCGACGGTATACCGATCGGGCGCGGGTTGCGGCCGCTCTTCGCCTGGTACGGGTCGATGGCGATGGCGCCGCATCTGTGGACGGTAATCGGTCTCGGCACGGTCGAGATCGTCGTCGAATTTCATCCGCCGACGACGCTCGCCGAGTGTGGCTCGCGCAAGATGCTGGCGCGCTATTGCCAGGATCGCGTCGCCGCCGGTGTCGCCCGGGCGTTGAGCGGCCGGCGCGAGGCGCGGCCGGAAGAGCCGCGCGGGCCGGGGGCTCGCCTTGCTACCGCCGACATCGCCGCCCCGGTGCCGGGATGAGCCGGCACATTCGCCGCCATTACAGGTGCCCATGACCAAACGGCTCTTTATCAAGACTTACGGCTGCCAGATGAACGTTTACGATTCGGCGCGCATGGCCGAGCTGATGGCGCCCTTGGGGTATGCCCAGGCAACGGGTCCAGAGGGCGCCGACCTCGTCATCCTCAACACCTGTCATATCCGCGAGAAGGCGGCGGAAAAGGTGTTTTCCGAGCTCGGCACGATCCGCCGGCTCCAGGCGGCCCGCAGACGGCAAGGCGGCCGGATGATCGTTGCGGTCGCCGGTTGCGTCGCCCAGGCCGAGGGGGCGGAAATCCTCGAGCGCGCGCCGTTCGTCGATCTCGTCGTCGGCCCGCAGGCGTATCACCGGTTGCCCGAGATGGTGGCGCGCGCAGCGGTTGAGCGCGTTCTCGACACGAGCTTTCCCGCCGAGCCGAAATTCGATTCCCTGCCGCAAACCGCGGCGACATCGCCGCTCAGCGCCTTTCTGACGGTGCAGGAGGGCTGCGACAAATTCTGCACGTTCTGCGTCGTGCCTTATACGAGGGGGGCAGAATACTCGCGTCCGGCAGCGGCGATCATCGCTGAGGCCCGCCGGCTGGTCGCCGGCGGGGCGCGGGAGATCACCCTCCTCGGCCAGAACGTCAACGCCTATCACGGCACCGCGCCGTCAAACGGACCACCAAATGGACTAAATGCCGGCGGCGAATGGGGCTTGGGCGAGCTGATCGGCGCCCTTGCCCGGATCCCGGGGCTGCAGCGCCTGCGCTACACCACCTCACATCCGCGCGATGTCGATGACGGGCTGATCGCCGCGCATCGCAACGTGCCGCAGCTGATGCCGTTTGTCCATCTGCCGGTGCAGAGCGGCTCCGACCGGGTGCTCGCGGCGATGAACCGGCGGCACACCGCCGCCGAGTATCGCCGCACCGTCGAGCGCCTGCGCCGGGCCCGTCCGGATCTTGCCCTGTCGTCCGACTTCATCGTCGGCTA
>DASYUS010000573.1:0-7536 GCA_036000945.1 Allostellaceae bacterium | reverse complement strand
ACATGACTCTCGCTCCTGATCTCCTACATATTGGATTGTCGGCTGGACACAAGGTCCATCTCGGGGTCGGGAGACGGGCGGTGCTGGAAATCGTAATCGACTTCGATGCGGTGCCCGTCCATCAGGCACGGAATTTCGTCGAAGCACTCTTTCATGCATTCAAGGACGACAAACCGGCGTCCGTATCGCTCGCCGAGGTTGATCACGCAACCAATCAGTTGCGTGCCTTAGTTCATTACCCTTCAAAACGCCGGGTTCGGTCGAGTATCAAAATCATCGAGAGGTTGCTGGAGGAATATTTGCTTGCCGCCCCAGCGCATGTTTCCGAGAACGCTCAGCCTTCATAATAGCGGTCAGCCGCCCAGCACCCGCTTCATCGTCTCCCCGATTGCGGCGGGCGACTCGGTGACGGTGACGCCGGCGCGGCGCAAGGCCTCCATCTTGTCTCCCGCGCCGCCTTTGCCGCCGGCGATGATCGCGCCGGCGTGGCCCATGCGGCGGCCGGGCGGCGAGGCAGCGCCGGCGATGAAGCCGACCATCGGCTTTTTCGTCTTGTGACGGCGCAGGAAATCGGCGGCTTCCTCCTCGGCGGCGCCGCCGATCTCGCCGATCATGACGATCGCTTGCGTTTCGTCGTCGGCGAGGAACAGGTCGAGGACATCGATGAAATCGAGCCCGTGGACCGGGTCGCCGCCGATCCCGACGCAGCTCGACTGGCCGAGCCCGGCGGCCGTCGTCTGCGCCACCGCCTCGTAGGTCAAGGTGCCCGAGCGCGAGACGATGCCGACCCGGCCGCGGCTGTGGATGTGGCCCGGCATGATGCCGATCTTGCACTCGCCGGGGGTGATGACGCCCGGGCAGTTCGGGCCGATGAGGCGGCTTTTCGACCCGTCGAGGGCGCGCTTGACGCGCACCATGTCGAGGACCGGGATCCCCTCGGTGATGCAGATGACGAGCGGGGTCCCGGCGTCGACCGCTTCGAGGATTGCGTCGGCGGCGTAAGGCGGTGGGACATAGATGACGCTGGCGGTGGCGCCTGTCGCGGCGCGCGCCTCGTGCACGGTGTCGTACACCGGCAGGTCGAGGTGCTTCGTGCCGCCCCTGCCGGGGGTGACGCCGCCGACCATGCGGGTGCCGTAGGCGATCGCCTGCTCGGAGTGGAAGGTGCCTTGCGACCCGGTAAAGCCCTGGCAGATCACCGTCGTCGCGCTGTTGACGAGGATCGCCATCACGCCGCCTCCCGCGCCGCGGAGACAACTTTTCGCGCGGCATCCTCGAAATTCTCGGCGGCAGTGAGCGGCAGCCCCGATTGCCCGAGGATGCGGCGGCCGAGCTCGACATTGGTGCCTTCGAGGCGGACCACCAGCGGCACGTGCAGGTTGACCTCGCGCGCCGCCGAGACGATGCCCTCGGCGATCACATCGCAGCGCATGATCCCGCCAAAGATATTGACGAGGATCGCCTCGACGTTGGGGTCGGAGAGGATCAGCTTGAACGCGACCATCACCCGCTCCTTCGTCGCGCCGCCGCCGACATCGAGGAAGTTGGCCGGGTTGCCGCCGTAGAGCTTGATGATGTCCATCGTCGCCATAGCGAGCCCGGCGCCGTTGACCATGCAGCCGATATTGCCGTCGAGCTTGACGTAGTTGAGCGCGTGCCGGCCGGCTTCGAGCTCGATCGGGTCCTCCTCGTCCTCGTCGCGCAAGGCCTCGATGTCGGGGTGGCGAAAGAGCGCGTTGTCGTCGAGCCCGATCTTGGCGTCGAGCGCGACGAGCTCGCCCGCCCCGGTCACCACCAGTGGGTTTATTTCCACCAGAGCGGCGTCGAGTTCGCTGAAGGCGCGGTAGAGCGAAGTCGTCAGGCCGACCATCCCCGCCACCTGCGCGCCCGACAGCCCGAAGCCGAAGGCGAGCCGGCGGGCATGAAACGGCGACAACCCGGCGGCCGGGTCGATCGCCTCGCGCAGGATCTTTTCCGGCGCGCGGGCGGCCAGCTCCTCGATTTCCATGCCGCCTTCGGCTGCGCCGATCAGAGTCACGCGGCCGCTGCCGCGGTCGACCGAGATCGCGAGGTAGAGTTCGCGGGCGATGTCGCAGCCGGCCTCGACATAGACCCGCTTCACCTCGCGCCCTTCGGGCCCGGTCTGATGCGTCACCAAGGGGTGGCCGATCATCGCGCGGGCCGCTGCCGCCACCTCCTCGGCCGAACGGGCGAGCTTGACGCCGCCCGCCTTGCCGCGCCCGCCGGCATGGATCTGCGCCTTGACGGCCCACACCCCACCGCCGAGTTTTTTTGCGGCATCGACCGCCTCCTGCGCGGTATAGGCAACCGCTCCGGGCAAGATTGCGACGCCGAATTTCGCCAGCAGGTTCTTCGCCTGATACTCGTGGATGTTCATTGGGCTGCCGCGCGCATCTTTTTCGCGATGTCGACGAGCGTGCGCACCGCCGCGCACGACTGGTCGAAGGCCGCCTTCTCCTCGGCGTTGAGGCTGATCTCGACGATGCGCTCGATGCCGCCCTTACCGATCACCACCGGCACGCCGACGTAGAGATCGTTGATCCCGTACTGCCCGGTCAGCAGCGCCGCGCAGGGGAGGACGCGCTTCTTGTCGCGCAGATAGGACTCGGCCATCGAAATGGCGGCGCTCGCCGGCGCGTAGAAGGCCGAGCCGGTCTTGAGGAAATTGACGATCTCGGCGCCGCCGTCGCGGGTGCGCTGAACGATCGCGTCGAGCTTTGCCTTCGTCGTCCAGCCCATCTTGACGAGGTCGGGCAGCGGGATGCCGGCGATCGTCGAATAGCGAATGAGGGGCACCATCGTGTCGCCGTGACCGCCGAGGACGAAGGCTGTCACGTCCTCGACCGACACGCCGAATTCCTGCGCCAGGAAATAGCGGAACCGGGCGCTGTCGAGCACCCCGGCCATGCCGACGACCCGGTTCGCCGGGAAGCCGGTCGCCTCCTTCATCACCCACACCATCGCATCCAACGGGTTGGTGATCGTGATGACGAACGCTTCGGGGCAGTGGGTGCGCAACGCGGCGCCGACCTCGCCGACGATCTTCGTGTTGATGCCGATCAGATCGTCGCGGCTCATGCCGGGCTTGCGCGGCACGCCGGCGGTGACGATGACGACATCGGCGCCCTTGATGTCGGCGTAGTCGTTGCTGCCGGTGATCGCGGCGTCGTAATCCTCGATCGAGGAGCCCTGGACGATGTCGAGCGCCTTCCCCTGCGGCACGCCGTCGACGACGTCGAACATCACAACGTCGCCCAGCTCCTTCAAACCGGCGAGCAAGGCCAAGGTGCCGCCGATCTGGCCGGCGCCGATCAGCGCGATCTTGTTGCGTGCCATGGGCAATTCCTCTCGTGCGGCGGGTCGGCGCGGGTCTTACCGCGAAAGCGAGAAGGCGGCAAGGCAGCCGCCCGGCCGTCATGCGTCATTGGAGACCGGCAGCGGCTCCAGCAACCCGGGTTCGTCGTTCCTGACGTTGCCGACCCGGGGGCCTATCGGGTAGGCGCGCATCAGCTCCGATGGGTAGGGCGAGAGCAGCGCCAGGAGTTGGTCGGGGCTCGCCTCCACCTCGCCGAGCCATAAGGGCCAGGCCGCCTTCGGCAGGATCACCGGCATCCGGTCATGGATCGGGGCGCACAGCGCGTTCGGCAGACCGGTGACGATCGTGAAACTGCGCACGATGCCGCCGTCGGCCGGGTTCCGCCAGCGCTCCCACAGCCCGGCAAAGGCGAAGATGTCGCCTTCCTGCGGCACGATCGCATAGGGCTGGGTGGTCTTGCCGCCCAGCTTCTGCCATTCGTAGAACCCGTCATTCGGGATGAGGCAGCGGCGGCGCTCGAACGCGTCCTTGAAGATTTTGTTGGTCGCGACGGTTTCAGAGCGCGCGTTGATGCATTTAGGGCCGAACGCCAGGTCCTTCGCCCACAGCGGCACCAGCCCCCAGCGCAACAGGTCGAGCGCGCGGCTGCGGGTCTGCGGGTTGAAGCGGACGACCGCCAGGCTGTCGGTCGGCGCGGCGTTGTAGCGCGGCGCCATGTTCGGCACCGGGTTCGTCGTCTCGAACAAGACCTGGATCTCGCCGAGCGGGGTCTTCTGGACAAATCGGCCGCACATCGCCGCGTACTATCGCTCCAAACCCGCATCCCCGGCGAAGGCCGGGGCCCACGGTTCAACCACTCGACAGGAGGATAGGTGGGTCCCGGCTTTCGCCGGGAATGCGTTTTGCTTTGACAAAATCACCCGAGGCCGGGCGGGTGGCGGTCGTGCCAGTCGGTCGCCGCCTGATAGGCCCAGCCGATCCTGAGCGCCGTCGCCTCGTCATAGGGACGGCAGATTATCTGCAGCGACAGCGGCAGCCCGGTCTGGGTGAAGCCGTCGGGCACAGCGAGCGCGCACAGCTCCAGGAGGTTGACGAGCCGGGTGAAATGCGCCGGCGTCGTCGACTGGTCGACCGAGGCGACCGGGATCGCCGCGGTCTGCGTCGTCGGCGTCAACAGCGCGTCGATGTCGTCGAGCGCAGCGAGGAAGCGGCGTTTCAGCGCGTCGCGCTCGGCGATTGCGCCGAGATAGTCACGGGCGCTGATGCCGCGGCCGAGCTGGATGCGCGGGCGCACGGCGTCGTCGATCGGCAAGGCGGCGTTGTCGACGAGGTCGCCAATCAGCTGGTAGGCCTCCGAGCCGATGATCCGGCCAACCATCACCGTCGCGTCGGCAAACCGGCAGGGCAGCGCGACATCGACGATCTCGGCGCCGAGCCGGCCCAGCGCCTCCAGCGCCGCGTCGTAGGCGGCGAGCACCTCGGCGGCGACGCCGTCGCGCTCGCCGGCCGGCATGCGCGCCAGACGCAGCCCGCGCGCGCCGCGTTTCAGCCCGGCCAACGGATCGGCCAGCGGCGGCGCCGACAGCGTGCGGTGATCGAGCGGGTCCGGGCCGTGCATGACGCTGTAGAGCAGCGCGGCATCCTCGACCGAGCGGGCCATCGGCCCCGGCGTGTCGAGCGAGGGGGCGAGCGGCAGGATGCCGTAGGTGCTGACCCGGCCGATCGTCGTCTTGAGGCCGGCAAGACCACACCACGACGCCGGCAGCCGCACCGAGCCGCCGGTGTCGGTGCCGATCGCCCACGGCGCCATGCCCGAGGCGACCGAGACGCCGGAACCGCTGCTCGACCCGCCGGGGGTGCGCGGCGTCGCCAGATCCCACGGGTTCCACGGCGTCCCCATGTGCTGGTTGGTGCCCCAGCCGCCCATCGCGAACTCGACCGTATGGGTCTTGCCGAGGACGATCATCCCCTGCGCGATGAGCCGCCGCGCCAAGGTCGCGGTCGCCGGCGAGCGGCGCTCGCGCCATACCATCGAGCCGCCGGTCGTCACCCGCCCGTCGAGGTCGATCAGGTCTTTGAGGGCGATCGGCACGCCGTGCAGCGGGCCGACCGCATGGCCCGAGCGGATCGCCTTGTCGGCCGCCTCCGCGGCGAGCCGCGCATCGTCGGCGTAGACGGCGATGAAGGCGTGCAGCTTTTCGTCATGCGCGGCGATCCGCGCCAGCAGCGCCTCGACCACGGTGACCGGCGACAGGCGGCGCGCCGCGATCTCCTCGGCGAGGCGATGGGCGGGGAGATAGCTCGGATCGGTATTGGCGACGGGCATGGGCGATCACCCCAAAAAGAAATGATGGCGGAGCCCCAACTTGCGGCTGGATGACCGGCCCGCGTCCTTCGAGACGCCGGCTTCGCCGGCTCCCTCAGGATGACGGACTTTTTGTGATGCCATCAAGGAAAACCGTCATGCTGAGGAGCACCCGGAGGGTGCGTCTCGAAGCACGCGAGATGCGGATGCGGCCTGGAAAAATCACTTCACATCGATGCGGCGGTAGACGCCGGGCGAGCCGACATCATGGCGCATGAACGGGCGGATGCGGTTGCTCCACACGTTGCTGTCGCGCGCCTTCATCCACGGCTCGCTCTCGGAGACCGTCGCGTTGGCGAACTCGTAGAGCGTCAGGTATTTCGGCCGGCCATCGACGGCGACCCAACGGCGAGCGCCGAGGCAGCCCGGCACCGCCATGTAGGGCGGCAGATAGGCGGTGTTGTACCAATCGTTGAACTCCTCCTCGACCATCGCCGGGATGTCGATCCGGCCCATTTGCAGAAACGGCGCTGGCTCGCGGGTCTGCTCGATCGGGTTGGTGTGTACCGGGAAGATCTGCCGGTAGCCGTTGAGCAGATAGTTGCGGCCGATCGTGCCGCCGGAATACTGCACCCGCCGCGCCGACGGGCGGAACCTGACGCCGTCGAGAAAGGCCGGGCTGCGCAACACGTCGGGCGATTCCAGCTCGTAGAGCGCAAGGTATTTCGGGCCGCCCTTCAGCGCGACGTAGCGCCCGGCGGAGAGGAACCCGGGCACCGCTAGCAGGTGGGCGATGTGCTCCTCGTCGTACCAGCGGTGATACTCGGCCTCGAACTCCGGGTCGATATCGGCCCACACCATCAACAGCCCGGTGCCGCGCGTCTTGGCCATCGAACAGCTCCTCTCCTCGCTTCTTGCCGGCTATTTAACATCGCCGTCGCGATCGAAGCGAGGCCGGATGCGCTGGTCTCGTCAAAGCGGCGGCGCCGGCTAGAATGGCGGACGGGGCGGACAGGACGCGATGCAGCGCAAGAGCCAACGCATCGCCCGGCAGTGGAACCGGGAGATCGAGGAGGAAATCCGCCGCGAGGCGGCGCGCCGCGAGGCCGCCGGACCGTGGAAGGCGGTGGCGTGGGCGGCGCTGTGGGTGCTGTGGATGTTGCTGCTGTTCGCGCTGGTTGCCCACGTCAAGTCACTCGCCTAGCGCAGCATTCGATTGGTCACGGGGATTTGAGGGGATGGGTGCTGCATTCAAGCGGGTTGCGACCATCGCAGGGATTGCGTTGGCGCCATCGGCCGCATGGGGGGCTACGACCGAAGCGCCCGACCTGACCCGGCACTGGGTCGGCTACGCGGCCCTCGGCATCTTCGCGGCGGCATACGCTCTGGTCATCGCCGAAGAGACGATCCGGCTGCGCAAGTCAAAGCCGGTCGTGGTGGCGGCCGGCGTGCTGTGGCTCTTGATCGCAGCGATCTATGCCGAGCGCGGGCTGACCGCCGAGGTGGCCGACGGCCTCCGCCACGTCCTGCTCGAATACGCCGAGCTGCTGCTCTTCCTGCTTGTCGCGATGACCTATGTGAACGCGCTTGAGGAGCGGCGCGTGTTCGACGCGTTGCGCGCGCGGCTGGTGCGGGCCGGCTTCGGCTATCGCAAGTTGTTCTGGGCGACCGGCGTCCTGGCGTTTTTCATCTCGCCGTTTGCCGACAACCTGACCACCGCCTTGGTCATGTGCGCGGTGGCGATGGCGGCCGGCGCCGGCGCGCCGCGTTTTATCGCATTGTCGAGCATCAACATCGTCGTCGCGGCGAATGCCGGCGGCGCCTTCAGCCCGTTCGGCGACATCACGACGCTGATGGTGTGGCAGAAGGGCCTCGTCGCGTTCGAGGATTTCTT
>DASYUS010000572.1:0-4453 GCA_036000945.1 Allostellaceae bacterium | reverse complement strand
GGCCGCGGCGGCCGGGGCGGAGGCGATTCTGCTCGATGACGGCTTCCAGAACCCGTGGATCGAGAAAGACCTGTCGCTGGTCGTCATCGATGCCGAATACGGCTTCGGCAACCGCCGCGTGATCCCGGCCGGGCCGCTACGCGAGCCGGTCGCGACGGGGCTCGCCCGCGCCGATGCGATTGTCCTAATCGGCGACGCCGCTGAGCCGAGCCGGCTGCGCGAAGCGGGATGCCCGATCCTGGGTGCGAGCCTGGAGCCGGTCGATGCGGGGTGCTTTGCCGGTACGCGAATCGTCGCCTTTGCCGGCATCGGACATCCCGAAAAATTCTTCGCCACGTTGCGCGCCACTGGGGCCTTGCCGACCGCAACGCGCGCCTTCGCCGATCACCACCGCTTTGCCGAGAGCGAAATCGCAGAGTTAAGGCGTGAGGCTGAGCGCCATGGCGCGAGCCTCGTAACGACGGCAAAGGATTGGGTGCGCCTTCCCGCGCGGCTGCGAGACGAGATCGCCGTCCTTGAGGTCGAGATACGCTGGCATGACGCGGCGGCCGTCACCCGGCTCCTCTCCGGCATCCTCGACCGAAGCGCCCAGGGGCTGGGCCATGGCAACGATCGACGCGCGGCCCAAGGCTGAAACGCCGGTCGCCCCGATTCACTGGCGCCACCGCGTCGAGGCGTGCGGTGCGGCGGTGTTTTTCGCCGCGACGCGAGCGCTGCCGATCGACGCCGCCTCGGCGTTCGGCGGCGCCCTGGCGCGGCTTATCGGACCCCGGCTCGGCATCTCGGCGCGTGCCCGCCGCAATCTCTGCGCGGCGCTGCCCGAGCTGCCGGCGGCCGAAATCGAGCGCGTGGTGCGCGGCATGTGGGACAATCTCGGCCGGGTCGCGGCGGAGTACCCGCATCTGCGGCATATCCGAGTGTTCGCACCTGGCGGGCGGGTCGAGACCGTCGGCACCGAGCATCTCGACCGCGCGATCGCCGCCGGCAGGCCGGTCATCGTCTTTGGCGGGCACCTCGGCATCTGGGAGATCGCCGCGCTCGCCGCCGGGCAATACGGCATCGACGTTGCCCAGGTATACCGCGCCGCCAACAACCCGCTGGTCGACCGCATGATCGCCGGCATTCGCGGCGCCGGCAGCGAGTTCATCCCGAAGGGCGCGATCGCCTCGCGCCGGGCGTTGGCGGCGTTGCGCCGCGGCGCCCATCTGACGCTGCTTGCGGACCAGAAGCAGAATGACGGCATCCCGGTGGCGTTTTTCGGCCGGCCGGCGATGACCGCCCCGGCGCTCGCCCAGCTGGCGCTGCATTTCGACTGCACGGTGCTGCCGGCGCGGGTCGAGCGGCTGCGCGGCGCGCATTTCCGCGTCACGGTTCACCCGCCGCTCGCCCTGCCGAAGAGCCGCGAGCGCGCTGTCGATGTCGCCGCGCTGATGGAACTGGTCAACCAAACACTCGAAACCTGGATCCGCGAACGGCCGGAACAATGGTTCTGGCTGCACCGCCGCTGGCCGGATTGAACCCGCCATTGCGGAGAACCCGGCGACGACGCAATCTCGCGGGGGAGCTGTTTGAGGAGACCGCGATGGCCCGTCAACTGATCGACCTGTCGATGCCGATCGAGAACGATGTCGATTCGGACCCGCCCGGGTATGGCCCCAAGGTCGAGTACCTGACGCATCGCGACACGGCGAAGGACGTTACGCAGTTCTTCCCCGGCCTGCGCGAGGATGACCTGCCCGACGGCGAAGGCTGGGCGATCGAATGGATCCGTCTGATGACGCATAACGGCACGCATCTCGACGCGCCCTATCACTTTCATTCGACGATGAACCGCGGCGAGCGGGCGATCACCATCGACGAGGTGCCGCTCGACTGGTGCCTGCAGCCCGGCGTCAAGCTCGACTTCCGGCATTTCCCGGACGGCTACGTCGTCACCGCCGAGGATGTCGCCGCCGAACTCGACCGCATTGGCCACGCCCTGCGGCCGCTCGACATCGTCGTCGTCAACACCCGCGCCGGTGCGGCCTACGGCAAGCCCGACTACGTCTCGGCCGGCTGCGGCATGGGCCGCGAGGCGACGCTCCACCTGCTCGAACGTGGCGTGCGGCTGACCGGCACCGACGGCTGGAGCTGGGACGCGCCGTTTGTCCACACCAAGGGCCGCTACGCCGCGACCGGCGATGCCGGGCTGATCTGGGAGGGTCACAAGGCCGGGCGCGAGATCGGTTATTGCCACCTCGAAAAGCTGCACAATCTGGAGGCGCTGCCGGCACACGGCTTCACGATCAGCTGTTTCCCGGTAAAGATCCGCGGCGCCTCGGCCGGCTGGACCCGCGCCGTGGCGATCATCGATCGGTGAAGGCTCTCAAATCGGCGCCGGGCTGCGGAAGGGGCTGATCAGCCAGGTGCCGCCAAGGATGGCGAGCACGACGACTCCGGGGATGACCGCCAGCCAGGTCCCGGTTGCCGCCAGCGCGCCGGTGCCGGCCCAGCCGATCGACGACAGCGCCTCGGCAAAGGTCGCGAGCCGCGACGACACCTGGCGGCGCCGGAAGAGGCTGCGCCGCGCCTGGGTGCGGAACCAGAACTGGATCGCCGTCGCCGAGCCCGCCGAGATCGCAACGCCGAGCGCCGCCGCCAGTGCGGCAAACGGCGAGAACAAGGCGAGCGCGACGACAAACGGGCTGAAGACGATGACGATGCCGCCGAGCACCGCCTCGATCTTGGCGCGCAGCACGCGGACCCGCGACACCGGTGCCGTGGCGACGAGGTCGGGCGCGTCCTCGCCCGACACGGCGAGCCAGGCGAGACCGCCGCCCAATTGTCCGGCCGCCATGATCAGCACCGGCACGAGCAGCCCCGAGGCGTCGCCGCCGCCGTAAAAGCTGTGCCATAGGAAAAAGGCGGGTGGCAGCAGGTAAAGCAACTGCATCAGCGTCTGCGACATCAGCCACGGGTCGCGCAGCAGGAGGATCCACTCCTTGCGGCGCAGCGCCTGGGCGGGCGCCGAAGCGTGAAGGCGGGCGCGGCGATGGCGGCGCGATGAGACGGCGTGCGACGCGCCGCCAGCCGCCAGCGCGAGCGGCCCGAAATGCGGCGCGAAGACGAGGATCGTGCCGCCGAGCATGACGATGCTGAGGCCGAGAATAGCGGCGAGCGCCGGCTCGCCGCCCATCGCGGCGCGGGCCGGCCACCAGAGGAGGCTGTCGAGATCGGGGGCGATCCGCTCCAGTGCCGCCGAGCGCAGCGCCTCCGCCCGCGACATCGACCCGAACGAGAGGATCGCGGCAAACTGGGCGGCGATGACAAAGGCGGCGCCGATGATTGCGGCGAGGATCTGGGCGACGGTGCGCGTGCGCCGCGGACCGATCACGCGGAACAGCGCGACCGTCACGACGACCGAGATTGCGACGGCGCCCATCGCCAGCGCCAGGGTGACCGCATAGGCGCCCAGCCAGTGCACGCCGTCGCGCCAGATCAGCACGTTGACGAACGGTGCGGCGAGCACCATCGACTGCAGCGCCACCGCTGCTGCCATCGCGACCGTCCGGACGGCAAAAAGCCGCCCGGCCGACAACGGCGACGAGAGGATCAGGTCGAGGTCGCCGCGCGCGTAAAAGCCGCGGGTCACCGATTCGAGCGCCTGCGACAGCATCAGCGACGACGACATCAGGAGCGTGCCGGTGATGACCACGAGCGCGTGTTCGTCCGCGGCGTCGGCAAGGTCGGCGGACTTGCCGAGCAGCACATAGGCGACGGCGTGGAGGAACAGCATGAAGAAGATGAAAACGAGGCCCGAAGTGACCGCGCGCCGGCGAAAGCCACCGGTGATCAGCCACAGCCAGTCACGCCAGCCGAGCCGCGCCTCGTGCCGCGCGAGCCCCAGTATCGTGCCGGGCCGCATCACTCGACCGCACTTCCGGCAACGAGCGCGAGAAAGGTGTCCTCGAGGGTTGCGTGGCCCGAGCCTTCCAGGCGGCGCAGCTCGTCGAGCGTGCCCTCGGCGATCAGCCTGCCCTCGGCCATGACGCCGATGCGGTCGGCCATCCGCTCGGCGACGTCGAGGATGTGCGTCGTCATCACCACCGAGCAGCCTTCCTGCACCCGCTCACGCAGCATGTCCTTGATCAGCCGGGCCGAACCGGCGTCGAGGCCGGTGAACGGCTCGTCGAGGATAATCAGCAGCGGGTCGTGCACCAGCGCCCCTGCCAGCGCCACCTTCTGGCGCATTCCCTTCGACAGCCGCTCGCAGCGCTCGTCCGCATGAGGCTGCAGGTCGAGCGAGCCGAGCAGCTCGCGCGACCGCGATGCAGCGCTCGCGCTGTCGACGCCCCACAGCCCGGCAACAAAATCGAGATATTCCAGTGGCGTCAGCTTGTCGTAGATCATCGGCTCGTCCGACACCCAGGCCGTGATCCGCTTCGCCTCAATCGGCTCGGCCAGCGCGTCGATG
>DASYUS010000571.1:0-5993 GCA_036000945.1 Allostellaceae bacterium | reverse complement strand
ACGCTGGTGCACGAGAGCCCGAGCGCGGCGCAGCTCGCCGAGATCGCCGTCGCGGCGGCGGCAAAGGCACGCGAACTCGGCCTCGAACCGCGCGTCGCCCTCCTCTCCTACGCCAATTTCGGCAACCCGCCGGGGCCGCACGGCGACCGCGTGCGCGAGGCGACGGCCCTGCTCGACGGCAGCAACGCCGGGTTCGAGTATGACGGCGAGATGAGCGCCGATGTCGCGCTCGACCACCGGCTGATGCGCCAGCTCTACCCGTTCTGCCGGCTGTCGGGGCCGGCCAACATCCTCGTCATGCCCGGGCTGCACAGCGCCAACATCACCGCGAAGCTTCTGCCCCGCCTCGGCGGCGGCACGGCGGTCGGGCCGCTCCTCATCGGCCTCGCCAGCCCGGTGCAGATCGTCAACGTCGGCGCCACCGTCTCCGACCTCGTCAACCTCGCCGCCCTCGCCGCCCACGACGCTATAGGCTGAGGAGTCCACTTTGGCGCGAGATTGCTTCGCTGCGCTCGCAATGACCGGAAAAAGGATGTCATTGCGAGGAGCGCAGCGACGAAGCAATCTCGAACGAGTCTAGCGGCGGCCGGCGATGTGGCGCGATCTCGGCCATGCCGCAGGCCGCGTCCTCCTTGCAACTCTTCCGCTTGCGGTCTTTCTCGTCGTCATGTTCGAGTGGGGATACGCCGAGGCCACGGTCTTTTCCCTGCTCGGGCTGGGCGTCGTTCTCATCATAATCACGCATTACATCTCGCTGCGGTTGCTCGCTTCGGAAGCGCGCAATGCTATCGGCGCGCTTGGCCCCGACGCCGCGGTTCCACCCACCGCGCCGCGCCGGCTAAGCTCAGCGGCGCTCGCTATCTGGCCGGCGGCGTTGCGGCTGCGTCGCGTCTGGCAGGAGCATTCCAGCCAGACTATCGCACGGCTCGGCGCGGCCGAGGCGATCATCGCCGCGGTGCCGGACCCGTTGATCCTGATCGATCGCCATCGCCGCGTCGTGGGCGCAAACGAAGCGGCGGCGGAATTCATCGGGCCGGTCGGCGAACCGCGCGACCTGGCGGCGGCGCTGCGCAATCCTTTGCTGCTCGCCGCCGCCGACGCGGTCCTGCGCGGCGAGCCGGGTCGCAGCGTCGAGTTTGCCCTGTCGGCGCCGGTCGAGCGGATGCTGCGCGCCCGGTTCGCCCGGATCAGCGACGGGTCGGCATCCGAAGGCGCGGCGGCGATCCTGACGCTGCACGATGTCACCGAGCTGAAGCGCAGCGAGCAGATGCGCGCCGATTTCGTCGCCAATGCCGGGCACGAATTAAAAACGCCGCTCGCCACGCTGATCGGTTTTATCGAGACGCTGCTCGGGCCGGCGCGCGAGGATGCCGCCGCCCGCGAGCGCTTTCTCGGGATCATGCGCGAACAGGCCGGGCGCATGGCGCGGCTGGTCGACGATCTGCTGTCGCTGTCGCGCATCGAACTCAACGAGCATGTCGCACCGACCGGCCGGGTCGCGCTCGCCCCGGTGATCGACGAAGTGGCACGCGGGCTCGAATTGCGCGCCGGCGCGCGCGACATCCGCATCGCGCGGGTGTTGCCGGCCGATCTCCCGGCGGTCCAGGGCGACCGCGACGAACTCTCGCAGATCTTCCAGAACCTGCTCGACAACGCGGTCAAATACGCCCGGCCGCACAGCGAGGTGACGGTGACCGGCTCGGCCGGCAGCGGGGCGGCGGCCGCGCTGGTGCGGGTCGTCGTCGCCGATCAGGGCGACGGCATCGCCAGCGAGCACCTGCCGCGCCTCACCGAGCGCTTCTACCGGGTCGACACCGCGCGCTCGCGCGAGCTCGGCGGCACCGGGCTCGGCCTCGCGATCGTCAAGCATATCCTGAACCGCCACCGCGGCCGGCTCGACATCGCCAGCCGGCTCGGCGAGGGCTCGACCTTCACCGTCTGGCTGCGTGCGGCCGGCACCCCCCCGAACCCGCCGTGAGATATCCGCTCTGAGATCTGCGGCCGCCAGCTCAGACCGTTTGCAGCGCGCCGTACACCGCCTTCTCGAAATCGCCATAGACCCGCACTGCCGGGACGTCGGCAAACGGCAGGATCTGCGTCAGGTAAATTCCGGCAACGCGTTTTTGCGGGTCGAGCCAGTAGTAGGTGTTGAAGATGCCGGCCCAGGTCAGGCTGCCGGCGCTGCGTCCATTCGCCCCCGGCTGGGTCGAGATCATGTAGCCGAGCCCCCAGCGACACGGGTTTCCGGGGAAGAAGTCGACATCGTTCGAGCGCTGCGCGTTCGTCGTCTTCAGGATCCCGGCGCTGATGTCGCCGATCTGGTTCTGGTTCATCAGCGCGACGGTTTTCGGCTGCAGCAACTGGCCGCCGCGGAAGCGACCGTTGTTCATCAGCGTCTGCAGGAAAATCATGTAGTCGCGCGCGGTCGAGTTGAGCCCGCCCCCGCCGCTCCAGAATTCCCGCCACGGCGGATCGCCCGGCGCGATCGCCTCCAGCTTTCCATCGGGCTTGCGCTGATGGACGCTGACGAGACGTTTCTGCTGCGCTGGCGACACCAGATAATCGGTGTCGGCCATCCCGAGCGGCCCCGTGATGTGCCGACGGAAATAGACTGCGAGCGGCTGTCCGCTGACCGCCTCGATCGCTCGGCCGACCCAATCGATGTTGATGCCGTATTCCCAGCGCTCGCCCGGATCGAACACCAACGGGAGGCGCAGCGAGGCGAGCTTGGCGGTCGCGGTCGACGGCATGCCGGTGGCCTTGACGTAGCGGACCAGCCCCTCGTCCCAAAGCTCGTAGCCAAAGCCGGCGGTGTGCGTCAGCAGGTGCCGCAAGGTGATCGGCCGCTTCGCCGGCCGCAGGCGCGGCTCGCCCTTGTCGTCGAAGCCTTCGAGAACGCGCGGCGCGGCCAGTTCGGGCAGCACGTTGCCGATCGGTTGGTCCAGCGACAGCAGGCCTTGCTCGACCAGCTGCATCGCCGCGACCGAGGTGATCGCCTTGGTCATCGACGCGAGCCGGAAAATCGTGTCTTGCGTCATGTCGGGGCCCTTGGCGAGGTCGCGGGTTCCAAAGGCGCCCTCGTAGATGATGCCGCGGCCGTTCGCCGCCATCGCGACGACGCCGGGCACCTCTTTTGCCTCGACCGCACGTCGCAACACCGCGTCGATCGCTGAGCGCGGCGATTTGGCATTCGACTTGACCTGCGCCGCCGCCGAGCCGAGCGGCAGACCGAACGAGGCGGTGGCAGCGAGCGCAGCTGCGCCGCCGAGCAGGCTTCGGCGGGTGTATCGGCTGGTCGTCATGGCGTTCCCCCTTGAAGCTTGTCGCCTCGGCGCGCGGACCGGCCGGGCTTGATATTTGTCATCCAACGGTAACACGAACGTCACAGAAGCGTATCACGGGATCGGTAGAAACCCATCGCCGGTCACGGGGATCCCAACATATCCGGCTACCGACAAATTTCACGAGGGAGCCTGACGATGGCTGTTTTGCGCAAAACGCTGCTGGCGTGGGCGATTGCCACGCTCGGCGTGTCCGCAACCGCGAGCGCCGCCGAGATCTCCGGCGCCGGGGCCACCTTTCCCTACCCGATCTATGCAAAATGGGCCGATGCCTACAAGGCGAAGACCGGGCTAAGCATGAATTACCAGTCGATCGGCTCGGGCGGCGGCATCAAGCAGATCACCTCGAAGACCGTCAATTTCGGCGCCAGCGACATGCCGCTGAAAGGGGAGCAGCTGGCCAAGGAGGGGCTCGCGCAATGGCCGATGGTGATGGGCGGCGTCGTCCCCGTCATCAATCTGCAGGGCATCCAGCCGGGCCAGATCAAGCTCGACGGCAAGACGCTCGCCGGCATCTATCTCGGCAAGATTAAGGAATGGAACGACCCGGCTATCGTCCAGCTCAATCCCGGCGTGACCCTGCCGAACAAGGCGATCGCCTCGGTGCACCGTTCGGACGGGTCGGGCACCAATTTCCTGTTCACCTACTACCTGTCGCAGGTCGATCCGGAGTTCAAGGAGAAGATCGGCTCGAACACCTCGGTCTCGTTCCCCGGCGGCCTCGGCGGCAAGGGCAACGAGGGCGTTGCAGCACTGACCAGTCGCACCGACGGCGCGATCGGCTATGTCGAGTTTGCCTATGCGCTGCAAAACAAGATGGCCTACGCGCAGCTGCGCAACCGCGATGGGGTGTTCGTCGCGCCGGAAATGAAGAGTTTCCAGGCCGCGGCGGCCGGCGCCGACTGGTCGAGTGCACCGGGATTTGGCGTGCTGCTGACCAATCAGCCCGGCAAGGATAGCTGGCCGATCACCGGCTCCACCCTCATCCTGATGCACAAGCAGCAGAGCGACCCGGAAAAGGCCAAGGCGGTTCTCGATTTCTTCGATTGGGCCTACCGCAACGGCAGCCAGATGGCCGAACAGCTACACTATGTACCGATGCCCGGCACGGTCGCGGGCATGGTCGAGCAGATGTGGAAGAAGGAGATCGTCGGGCCGGACGGCAAGCCGGTGTGGGACGGCCGTGGATCCTGATGCTTGATGGACCGGCGGGCGGCCCCGACGCCCGGCGTTGATTGAGACGGCAGGAGCAGACCGTGGCGGCGGAAGTTGCGATCGAGAGGCGGGCAACTGCGAAGGCGCGCCGCGGTTCGCTCGGCGACATCGGGTTTCACGCCCTGACCTTTCTGTTCGCGATCCTGGTCCTGCTGATCCTGAGCGGGGTGATCGGCGCGCTGGTCGCCGGCGCCTGGCCGGCCTTGCAGGAGTTCGGGTTCGGCTTTCTGGTCACCCAGGTGTGGAACCCGGTGACCGAGAAGTTCGGGGCGGTGGCGCCGATCTACGGCACGCTGGTGACCTCGGCGATCGCGATGCTGATCGGCATTCCGGTAGCGTTCGGGGTGGCGCTGTTCATCACCGAATTGTCGCCGGTCTGGCTCAAGCGTCCGCTCGCCACGATGATCGAGCTGCTCGCCGCGATCCCCAGCATCATCTATGGGATCTGGGGGCTCTTCGTGCTCGCGCCGTTCGTCCAGGAGCATATCGAGCCGGCGCTGATCAACACGCTCGGCGCCCTCCCCGGGATCGGCATGCTGTTTGCCGGGCCGCCGCTCGGCATCGGCGTCTTGACCGCCGGGTTCATCCTGGCCGTCATGGTGCTGCCGTTCATCTCCTCGATCATGCGCGACGTGTTCGAGACCGTGCCGCCGGTGCTCAAGGAAAGCACCTACGCGCTCGGCGCGACGACGACCGAGGTCGTCTGGCAGGTGGTCCTGCCCTATACCCGCATCGGTGTCGTCGGCGGCATCCTCTTGGGGCTCGGCCGGGCGCTCGGCGAGACGATGGCGGTCACCTTCGTGATCGGCAACTCGCACCATGTTCACGCCTCGATCCTGCAGCCCGGGACGACGATCTCGGCGGCGCTCGCCAACGAGTTCACCGAGGCGGTCGGCGACCTTTATCTGTCGGCGCTGATCGCCCTCGGCCTGGTGCTTTTCCTGATCACGTTCATCGTCCTGGCGCTCGCCAAGCTGATGCTGCTCAGGCTCGAGCAGCAGGCCGGGAGGTGAGGCGATGCCGCACTACACGCGCCGCCTCCTGATCCACCGGCTGGTGATCGTGCTGTCGACGATTGCCACCGCCTTCGGCTTGTTGTGGCTGGTGCTGGTGCTTTCCACCCTCTTGATCAACGGCATTGGCGCGATCAGTCCGGCACTCTTCACCCAGATGACGCCGCCGCCCGGCAACGCCGGCGGGCTGCTCAACGCGATCGCCGGCAGCCTGGCGATGACCGCAATCGCGACCCTGGTCGGGACCCCGACCGGCATTCTCGCTGGGACCTATCTCGCGGAATATTCGCGCGGCAGCTGGTTCGGCGAGATCGTCCGCTTCGTCAACGACATCCTGCTCTCTGCCCCGTCGATCATCATCGGGCTCTTTGTCTATGAGGCGATGGTCCTGCGCATGGGCCATTTCTCGGCCTGGGCCGGCTCA
>DASYUS010000570.1:0-1544 GCA_036000945.1 Allostellaceae bacterium | reverse complement strand
CGGCCGAGCTGCTCGCCGAGCTGCGGCAGCAGTTCGGCAGCCTTGGCGTTGCCGCCGCCGCCTACAATGCCGGGCCGGCGCGGGTCGCAACCTGGCTGCGCGGCGAGGGCGTCTTGCCGGCCGAGACGCGCCTCTATGTCCGCCTGGTGACCGAGCGTCCGGTCGAGGAATGGAGCGCCACCGGCCGCGATGCGCGATCCGGCCGCGACGCAGAGGCGACCGAATGCGTTGCATTGGTCGCCACGTTGCGTCGCGAACGCGGATCCGCCGGCGAGGACGGCCCGGGTTTCGCGGCTTTTGCGCCGTGGGGCGTGCAGCTCGCCGGCAATTTCTCGAAAGACCTGGCGGTCGCCAGCTTCGAGCGGGCTCGCCGGCGCTATGCCGCGGCGATCGGCCACCTGACGCCGATGGTCGTCGGGCGCCGGCTGCGCAGCCGCGGCACCCGGCCGTTCTACCAGGTCCGCCTGCCGGCCGCCTCGCGCGTGGAGGCCGCGGCGCTGTGCGCGCGCATCCAAGCCACCGGCGGCGCCTGCGTCGCGCTGCGCAGCTGAGCGTAGCCCGTCATTCCCGCGAAAGCGGGAATCCAGGGCCACGCCCAGGAACGTCGGCCCTGGACCCCCGCTTTCGCGGGGGTGACGACATTATCTATGTCAGCCGGCCGCGGTCGTGCGGCGCGGCGAAATCGAGCTCGGGTCCCAGGGGCAGGATGCCGTTGTTGAGATGGCGCATGCCGCCGAAATAGCCGAGCTTGATGCGCGGGAAATCGACCGTCTCGGCGACGCCCGGCATCTGGTAGATCTCGCGCGTGTAGCTCCACAGATTTGGATAATCGGTGAGCCGGCGCCGGTTGCATTTGAACAGCACGTAATAGACCGTGTCGAACCGCGCCAGCGTCGGAAAGAGGCGCAGATCGGCCTCGGTGAAGCGGTCGCCGACCAGCCAGCGCTGCTGCCCGAGCCGGGTTTCGAGCGCGTCGAGCGCGGCGAACAGTTTGCCGAACGCCTCCTCGTAGGCCGCCTGGCTCTTCGCCAGCCCGCAGCGGTAGACCCCATTATTGATGTTGTCGTAGACGAAGGCGTTGATCTCGTCGATGTCGCGGCGCAGTTCCTCCGGGTAAAGATCGAGGTCGGCATCGCCGAATTCGTCGAACTCCGAATTTAGCATGCGGATGATCTCGGACGATTCATTGTTGACGATCGTCTTTTCCTTGCGGTCCCAGAGCACCGGCACGGTGGCGCGGCCGGTATAGTCGCTGCGCGCGGCGCTGTAGACCTGGTGGACATGAAAGACGCCGTCCTTCGGCGCGAGATCGTCGAAGCCGCGCGAATAGGCCCAGCCCTGGCCTTTCGGCAGGTCCGATTCGAGGAGCGGGATCGCGCCGTCGAGGCGCTTCAGCTTGCGCATCAAGACGGTGCGGTGCGCCCACGGGCAGGACGGCGCGGTCACCAGCTGGTAGCGCCCGGGGTCGGGCGGAAAACGCGCGTTGCCGTCGCGGCTCACCCGGTCGCGGAAGATAGAATCCGGCCGCAGGAAGGCGCCGCCGC
>DASYUS010000569.1:0-3481 GCA_036000945.1 Allostellaceae bacterium | reverse complement strand
CTGCCGCTGGCATTGCTGCTGATGACGGCCTTGGCGCACCTCGTCGTCCCCGAGGAGTTTGACCAGCTCTCCTCGCTCGTCGCTTTTGACGTGTACCAGCGCCTGGAGCCCCGTGAGGCCGCGGCGGATGCGCCGGTGCTGATCGTCGACATCGACGAGCCCAGCCTGAAGCGGATCGGCCAGTGGCCTTGGCCGCGCTCGACGCTGTCCCAGCTGGTCGACAGGCTGCGCGAGGCCGGCGCCGCGGTCATCGCTTTCGACGTGCTGTTCAGCGAGCCCGACCGCACCTCGCCGCAGATGCTGATGTCGCTATTGACCGATCGGGGCGCGAGCGCGGACGAGGCGAAGCGGCTGCTCGCCGCGATGCAGGATCCCGACACCCAGTTCGCCAAGGCGGTCGCCGCCGCGCCGGTCGTCCTCGGGTTCAGTCTGACCGGCACCAGCGGGAAGGGCAATCCGGCACTCAAGGCCGGGTTCTCCTGGGTCGGCGAGGCCGGCGCCAACCCGCTCGATTTCGTGCGCAGCTTTCCCGATACCGTGGCGGCGCTGCCGGCGTTGCAGAAGGCCGCTGCCGGCAACGGCTTTGTCAACCAGATCTCAGATTGGGACAACGTCGTCCGGCGCGTGCCGCTGGTGCTGCGCCTCGGCGCTACGCCGGTTCCCTCGCTGGCTGCCGAAGCGTTGCGCGTCGGGCTTGGCGCATCCGGTTACATCGGCCGTTATTCGGGTGCCCAGGCGGCGCGGAGCTTCGGCGAGAACACCGGGCTCAACGCCATCAAGATCGGCCCGGTGGAGGTGCCAACCGACGCCAAAGGCCAGGTTGCGGTGCATTACACGCGGCCGCGGCCGCGCGAACAGGATCCCCGCTACATCTCGGCGAGCCGGATCATCAGCGGCGATTTCGATCCCGCACGGGTCGCCGACCGCATCGTGCTGGTCGGCTCGTCGGCGGCCGGGCTCAACGATTTGAAGGCGACGCCGACGACCCCCGACATGCCCGGGGTCGAAATCCACGCGCATCTGATCGAGCAGATCCTGCAACAATATTACCTGTCGCGGCCGGACTGGGCGTCGGGCGGCGAGCTGCTGTTTGCGGTGCTGTTCGGCGTCTTCCTGATCTTCGCGGTGCCGCGCGCCGGAGCATTGCCGGGCGCTCTGATCGCCGGAGTCGCGATGGTCATCGCCGCGGCGGTGTCGTGGTACGCCTTTCGCGACGGCCAGGTGCTGATCGACCCGGTCTATCCGATCGCCGTCCTGGGCATCGTCTATCTCGTCAGCACGCTGCTCAACTATCGCCTGACCGAAACCCGCCAGCGCGAAATCCGCCAGGCCTTCTCGCTCTACCTGTCGCCGCAATATGTCGAAGAGTTGGCGAAAAATCCCGAGAAGCTCGTGCTCGGCGGCGAGGTCCGCCTAATGACGATCATGTTCTGCGACATCCGCGGCTTCACCTCGATGTCGGAAGGGATGACCTCGCACCAGCTGGGGCAGCTGATCAACGAGTTCCTGACGCCGATGACCGAAATCATCATGGAGCACAAGGGCACCATCGATAAATACATCGGCGATTGCATCATGGCGTTCTGGAACGCGCCGCTCGACGATCCCGATCATGCCAAGAATGCGGTCGCCGCGGCGCAGGAGATGCGGCACAAGCTGATCGAGCTCAACCGGACCTGGGCAGCCGTGGGGCGGCGCACCTTGGACGTCGGCATCGGGATCAATACCGGGGAATGCAGCGTCGGCAATTTCGGCTCGAACCAGAAGTTCAATTATTCGCTGCTCGGCGACCCGGTGAACCTGTCGTCGCGCCTCGAAGGGCTGACCAAGCTTTACGGCGTCGATCTGATCATCGGCGAGGAGACCGCAGCGCGGCTCGACGACCCGGGCCTCATCGAGCTCGACCTCGTCGCGGTCAAGGGGAAGGCGAACGCGGTGCGGATCTACACGCTGCCGCCGCATCCGGTCGAGACACAGCAATACCTGGCACGTCATGCCGCGCTCCTCGCCGCCTATCGCCGGCGTGACTGGGACACCGCGCTCGGCATGCTCGAAGACCCGGTGCTGCGCACCGAAAGCGAGATGGCGCCGGTCTACGGCCTGCTGCGCGAGCGGATCGGCCAGCTGCGGGAAGAGGCGCTGCCCGCCGACTGGGATGGCGTCTTCGTCGCACAGGAGAAATGACCGGCGGGGGACCAACGCGCGTCCGACCGCGATTCTCGCATGACGGCCCCTCGGGAATGACGGCTCCGCCCGGCGCGTTCTGCCGGTGGCGCGGCGCTGCCTGCAAATTCGGCGGTTTCCGACACACTGCCGCTTTTTCGCCCAGCCGGGGCCGATTTGGCCTTCATTATGTTTACACTGTTGAGGATAATGATCGCGGGTTGAGGGCCGGGTGACGGCGATGCGGTCGGATCGCCGGGTGAAGGCAAAGACCCTTGCCCTGGGGAGTAAACGAATGGGGATCATGGAATTCGAGGTCTGCCGACGCGGGCGGGACGCGCGCTGGATCGTCCGCGTCGGCAATGCGGTTTACGGCGCGTATCTCGACAAGGAGCAGGCGCTCCTCGACGCCGTCGATGCGGCACGCGACGCGGCGCAATCCGGCCGCGAGGCGCAGGTTTGGGTGCGCGAGCACAGCAACGCCGCGCGGATCTTTTAGCGCGCGGATTTCGATCAGGTTGATCGGCCGGTCCCGGCTCCCCACCACAACCCTCTCCCCGCGAGCGGGGAGAGGGAGGGGCCCGCGCGTAGCGTGGGAGGGTGAAGGGTAGGCACCGCGGAAGCCGATCTAACCGAAATTTGATCCAAAGCGGATCAGCCGAGTCCCACTCGTTATTCCGACCCCATGCGGCCAGCCCTTGCGGGCTGCTGCCGAAGTGACCCCGGGGGCTCGCGGAGGGCGGCTCGATGCAGCGGACTTTCCCTTATCTGGGCTCTTCCTTCGGCTGCCCTTTTTTTGCTTGCGGTCCGCCTTGCTTGGGCGCGCCGGTTGCCGGCCGTGGCGCCGCGGCCGGAGCCTGAGCAGCCTTGGGCGGTGCCGCGCGGGCCGGTTGAGGCGCTGCCGCACGAGCGGGCTGAGGCGGTGTCGCACGGGCCGGCTGAGGCGGTGCTGCGTGAGCGGGCTGAGGCGGTGCTGCGCGAGCGGGCTGAGGCGGTGCCGCGCGGGCCGGCTGAGGCGGTGCCGCGCGAGCGGGCGGCGGCGGTGCCACGTGGGCGGCTGCGGGCGGCGCGGGCTGCCTCGACGGGCGAACGGCCGGCGGCTTGACCGGATCCGGCATCGTCGCTCCCGGCGGCTGTACAGCCTGTGGTCTCGCGGGCCCTGCCTTCGTCGCAGCGTCCGGCGGTGCGGCGACCGGGGGCTTTCCGGGCTCGGCCTTGGTGGCGGCGCCCGGCGGTGCGGCGACCGGGGGTTTGCCGGGCTCGGTCCTGGTGGCGGCGCCCGGCGGTGCGGCGACCGGGGGCTTTCCGGGCTCGGTCC
>DASYUS010000568.1:0-7102 GCA_036000945.1 Allostellaceae bacterium | reverse complement strand
GATCCGGGCGAAACCACCTTCCTCGCCGGCGAGCAGATCGACCGCGCCGAGTTCGACCACGAGACCGCCAAGGTCGAGCGGGAGGAGCTGCGCACCGCCTCCGCCCGTCCGGTGCTGCAGGGCATCACCAAGGCAAGCCTGCAGACCAACTCGTTCATCTCGGCGGCCTCGTTCCAGGAGACGACGCGCGTTCTCACCGAGGCTGCGGTGTCGGGCCGGATCGACACGCTGACCGGGCTGAAGGAAAACGTCATCGTCGGGCGCCTGATCCCGGCCGGCACCGGCAGCGTCATCGCCCGCCTGCGCGAGATCGCCGCCGACCGCGACCGCGAGCTGGCCGCGCTCGCCGCCGAAGCCGAAGCCGCCGAGACGCCGCAGCTCGAAGAGCAGCGCGCCGTCGGCGCCGCCGAGTAGTTGGGGGAGGGGGCAACGCCCCCTCTCGCACTCCGGTCATTCCGGGGCGCCGCGCAGCGGCGAACCCGGAACCCATATTCCAGAGGCCTGTGTTCATGGGTTCCGGGCCTCGCCGTTCCGGCGATCCCGGAATGACAACCTTGGAAGGGGAGGAAGCGATGGCGCTTCAGGTACGCCGCGTGGTCACTGGCCATGACAAGGACGGCAAGGCGATCGTCACGATCGACGAGGTCTCGCAGAACCTGCGTTCGGCGCGGCCCGGCACGCAGGCCTGCGTCGTATGGACCAGCGAAGGCTTCCCGGTCGATAACGACGGCACCGCCGACGAGGGGCTGCGCGAGACCGGAACGACGCACGAAAACGGTACTGTCTTCCGCATCCTCGAACTGCAGCCGGGCAACACGCCGCGCATCCACCGCACCGACTCGCTCGATTACGCGGTGATCATGGCGGGCGAGATCGACATGGAGCTCGAGACCGGCGACATCACGCATCTAAAAGCCGGCGATGTCGTCGTCCAGCGCGGCACCGTCCACAACTGGATCAACCGCGGCCCCGAGCCCTGCGTCATCGCCTTCGTGCTGATCGCCGCGAAGCCCGTCAAGGCGGGGGGCAAGGTGCTCAACGCGTTCGGCTGAGGTCAGCGGGCGGCGAGAACGCTCCTCCTTTCAACCTGGCAGACCATCCCCCACCCGAAGGCAGTCATGTGCAGGAGGAGGGTGGCATCGGCGGCGCGCCGGCCTATGATGGCGCCGGCAGGAGGCGGGTTTGGTTGAACGGTTGATCACATCCTTGGCCGGCGACGGGGCGGCGGCGCGCGCCCTCGACGCGGCGATCGTGACGCTGCGCCGCGGCGAGCCGGTGTTGCTGGAGGGGCGGGGCCAGGCGCTTCTCGCCCTTGCTGCCGAATTCGTCAACGATGCCAATCTGGCGCGCCTGCGGGCGATGGCGGACCGGCCGCTGCACATGGTGCTGACCCGGCGTCGGGCGGTGGCGCTCGGCCTCGCCCGGCGCGAGACAATGCCGGGGGCGCTGTCGGGCGCGGTGTCGATTACGGTGGCGCCGCAATTGCCCGCTGCGGTGATCTGCAATCTCGCCGACCCGGCAGCCTCGCTCGGCGTCGAGCCGCCGGGGATCGGCTCTGAGCCGGCGGTCGCCGAGGGTGGCGAATTGGCCGCCGTCGCGCTCGCCAAGCTGGCCGCCCTGCTGCCAGCCGTGCTGGTGCTGCCGCTCGCGGCAGCCGAGGCGGCGCTGGCCCGGCGGCGCAGCGACATTGCCGTCGTCACGACCGAAGAGGTGCTGGCCCGCCGCGCCGCCATCGCCGGCCTCACCCGCGTCGCCGAGGCGCGCGTGCCGCTCGCCGACGCCCAGGACGCAACGCTGATCGCGTTTCGCCCGGGCGACGGCGGCAGCGAGCACTTGGCGATCCTGATCGGCGCGCCGTATGCCTCCCACCCGGTGCTGGTGCGGTTGCATTCGGCCTGCTTCACCGGCGACGTGCTGGCGAGCCTGCGCTGCGATTGCGGCGAGCAACTTCGCGGCGCGATCGCAACGATCGCCGAGGCCGGCGGGGGGGCGCTCCTCTACCTCGCGCAAGAGGGCCGCGGCATCGGCCTTGTCAACAAATTGCGCGCCTACAAGCTGCAGGATGCCGGATTCGACACGGTCGATGCCAACGAGCAACTTGGCTTCGACGCCGACGAGCGGGTCTACCAGCCGGCCGCCGAGATGCTGCGCCAGCTCGGCTTTGCCACGGTGCGCCTCCTGACCAACAACCCCGACAAGGTGGCCGCCTTGGAGCGCTACGGCATCCGCGTCGCCGAGCGCGTGCCGCACGTCTTCCCCGCCAACGGCCACAACGAACGCTACCTCGAAACCAAGCGCACCCGCAGCGGGCATTTGCTGTAGGTTGTGGCGAGCATGCCGAAGAGCGAATTCTGGGACGCTTTTTGGGAAGGCTTGGCGAGCCCGGTACAAGTCTATTCCTGTCGGCATGATAGCGATGAGTATCGGCGTGTCGGTCGTGTCGAGACTGCTTGGAACAACGTCGGCCGTCTGATGTACGACAGCATCGAGTCTCTCGCGGCTGAGTATGGCCGCCGGGACAGCGGCGGACGGAAGTAGCGGTGGCGAAGCGGACGCGCCCGTCGGGAAACGCCGGGCCTGTCCGGCAGTCGGGACCGGTCAGACGAGAGTTGGTGGGGACGCGATGGCAAGGGCCGATCCCGCCGCCTGCGATCCTCGAGCAATACAAACAGGTCATCGACAACGGCGCTGAACGCATCATGCGGATGGCCGAAAAGGCGCAGGATGCGGAGATTTCTATGGGTGTGGCGTGGGCCGCAGAAAATCGCCGCGGACAATGGCTCGGTGCCGCCGTCTCAATGCTCGCTCTGATCCTCGCCGCCGGGCTGGGGGCATGGGGGCTGCATTCCAGCGCGCACGCCGTGTTTTACGCATTGCCGGCTGCTCTTGTCAGCGTGCCGGTTTTTGCCGTTGTTCGGGCGATCGTCCGCAGCCGATAGGTCTACTTTGCGGCAATCCCCACCGCCCGCCGGGCGCCGAAGATGGCGGTGCCGACGCGGACGTGGGTGGCACCAAAGCGGATCGCGGTCTCGAAATCGGCGCTCATCCCCATGCTGAGCTGGTCGAGACCGTTGCGCCGGGCGATCTCGCGCAAGAGGGCGAAATGCAGCGCCGGCTCCTCGTGCTCGGGCGGCACGCACATCAGGCCGATGATCGGCAGCAGGAGACGGTCGCGGCAGTCGCGGATGAAGTCGTCGGCGGCTTTCGGCGCGACGCCGGCCTTCTGCGGCTCCTCGCCGGTATTGACCTCGATGAAGCATGGGAGGCGCCGCCCGGTGCGCTCGAACTCGCGCGCCAGAGCCGTCGCCAGATGCGGCCGGTCGACGGTCTCGATGACGTCGCAATGGGCGACCGCGTCCTTCACCTTGTTGGTCTGCAAGGGGCCGATCAGGTGGAGCTTGAGATCGGGGAAGTCGCCGCGCAGCGCCGGGAACTTGGCTAGCACCTCCTGCACCCGGTTCTCGCCGAAGACGCGCTGCCCGGCCCGGAGCGCGGCGCGCACGCTGGCGGCCGGGTGGGTCTTGCTGACCGCGACCAGGGTGACCGCGTCGGCCGGCCGGCCGCCCGCCCGCGCCGCCGCCTCGATCCGGCCGCGAACCGCGGCCAGATTGGCGCCGATCGCCTCGTCAATCGAGATTTCCAAAGACGCCGCCTCTTCCATGTTGGCTCCATTCCTGGCACAAGGCTGAGCATGAGGCGTCGGCCGGGTTGAGGCGCGGCGCCAAGGGTTGTGCCATGTCTGTGCGCTATTACCGCCTGTTGCTCGGGGTTGCCGCAAGCCTTTCGTTGCTGACCGCCGGCTGCGGCGCCAATCGTCCGGGGGGCGCCGCGGACCCGGTCACCGGCAAGGTGCCGACGGCGCCCGCGACGCAAACCAAGTCCGACGAGCCGGATACCGAAGCCACGATATGGACCGTGCTCGGCCTCGCCAAGCGTTCGGCGTACCAGAATGTCGGTCCGCAGACCGGGACGACAGTCAGCCCGGTGCTGTGGCAGGCGACGCTCGACACGCTGGACTTCGCCGGGGTCAATTCGGAAGACCCGATCACCGGCCTGCTCCAGACCAAGTGGTATGCGCCGCGCGGGAATCCGGCTGAACGGTTGCGCGTCACGGTGTTTATCCTGTCGCGCGCGTTGCGCTCGGATTCGCTGACGGTAACCGTCGAGCGGCAGGTGCAAACCGGCGGCGGGCAATGGCAGGATTCGACGGTCGCCCGCGATGCCGTCACCGGGATCGAAAACGCCATTCTGCTGCGCGCGCGGCAGATCCACGCCGAGCGTTATCGCGCTACCGTGTATAAATAGCGGGAGCACCGCCATATCGGTGATGGCGCACGGTTTCGGGAACAGGCATGTCGCGTTACAATTTCCGGGAAAACGAGGCGAAATGGCAGCGCTTGTGGCGCGAGCGCGGGTGTTTTGCGGCGCGTGAGGACAAGGCGCGGTCAAAATACTATGTTCTCGAAATGTTCCCATATCCGTCGGGCAAGCTGCATGTTGGGCATGTCCGCAACTACACGATGGGCGATCTCGTCGCCCGCTACCGGCGGGCGCAAGGCTTCAACGTCCTGCATCCGATGGGGTGGGACGCCTTTGGCCTGCCGGCGGAAAATGCGGCGATCGCCGGCAATGTCCACCCGGCGGCGTGGACCACCGACAACATTCGCGAGATGCGCGGCCAGCTGCAGCGCATGGGATTTGCCTATGATTGGTCGCGCGAGATCGCGACCTGCCATCCGCAATATTACCGCCACGAGCAGAAGATGTTCCTCGACTTCCTCGCGGCGGACCTCGCCTACCGCAAGGAGTCCTGGGTCAATTGGGACCCCGTCGAAAACACCGTGCTGGCCAACGAGCAGGTCATCGACGGGCGCGGCTGGCGCTCCGGTGCGATCGTCGAGAAGCGCCTGCTCTCGCAATGGTTCCTGCGCATTACCGCGTTCACCGACGATCTGCTCGACGCGATAAAGACGCTCGACCGCTGGCCGGAGCGGGTCAGGCTGATGCAGGAGAACTGGATCGGCCGCTCCGAGGGTGCCCGGGTGCTGTTCGGGGTGGCCGGGCAGGACCACGCGATCGAGGTATTCACGACGCGGCCCGATACGCTCTACGGCGCCTCGTTCCTGGCGCTGTCGCCGCATCACCCGCTCGCGCAAAGCCTCGCCGCCGCCGAACCCGGGCTCGCCGAGTTCATCGCCGAATGCGACCGGCTCGGCACCAGTGAAGCGGTCATCGAGGCGGCCGAAAAACTCGGCTACCGCACCCGCCTCGAAGCGATCCACCCGCTCGATCCCAGCCGACGGGTCCCGGTCTATGTCGCCAATTTCGTACTGATGGAATACGGCACCGGCGCGATCTTCGGCTGCCCGGCGCACGACCAGCGCGATCTCGACTTCGCCCGCAAATACGGGCTGCCGGTCATTCCGGTGGTGCTGCCGCCGGGCGCCGATGCTGCGCATTTCACGATCGGCGAGGAGGCCTATGTCGAGGACGGCACCGTCTTCAACTCCGATTTCATGAACGGGCTGGCGGTGCCCGAGGCGAAGCGTGCGGTCGGCGAGCGGCTCGAACAAATCGGGTGCGGCGAGCGGACGATCGCCTACCGGCTGCGCGACTGGGGGGTGTCGCGGCAGCGCTATTGGGGCTGCCCGATCCCGGTCATCCATTGCCCGGACTGCGGTATCGTGCCGGTGCCTGAGAAGGATTTGCCGGTCGAGTTGCCGCAGGACGTTGCGTTCGACCAGCCGGGCAACCCGCTCGACCGCCACCCGACGTGGAAACATATCGCCTGCCCGCGCTGCCGAAAGCCGGCGACACGGGAGACCGACACGTTCGACACGTTTTTCGAATCGTCGTGGTATTTTCTGCGTTTCTGCTCGGCGCGGTCGCCGGTCGCCTTCGATCGCGCGGCGGCCGAGTACTGGATGCCGGTCGACCAGTACATCGGCGGGGTCGAGCACGCCGTCCTCCACCTGCTCTACTCGCGCTTCTTCACCCGCGCCTTGAAGCGCTGCGGCTATCTCGACCTCGACGAGCCGTTCGCCGGCCTCTTCACCCAGGGGATGGTGCTGCACCAGACCTATCAGAACGATGAAGAGGAGTGGCTTTTCCCGAAAGAGGTCAGCCCCGGCGCCGATGGCGGGCTTAGCGATCCTTCCGGCCGGCCGGTGACCATCGGCCGGCTCGAAAAGATGAGCAAGTCGAAGAAGAACGTCGTCGATCTCGACGACATCGTCGAGACTTACGGCGCCGACACTGCCCGCTTCTATCTGATGTCGAACAGCCCACCATCACGCGACCTCGAATGGACCGAGGCCGGCATCGAGGGGAGCTGGCGGCAGGTCAACCGGTTGTGGCGGCTGGTGTCGGAGCCGAATGCCGCGATGCCGCCGGCCGGCACCCCGATGCCAGGCGGTCTTTCCCCGGCGCTGATCGCGCTGCGCCGCAAGATCCACAAGACCATCGCCACCGTCACCGACGACATCGACGGGTTTCGTTTCAACACGGCCGTCGCCCATATCTACGAGTTGACCAACGCCTTGGAAGACTTGCCGGCCGGCGATGCGGACGCCGGCGTGATTTTGCGCGAGGGACTCGAGGCGCTGACGCTGCTCATCGGCCCGATGATGCCGCATCTGGCGGAGGAAATGTGGCAGGAACTCGGCCATGCGACGCTACTCGCCGAAGAACCCTGGCCCAAGCCCGATCCCGAGCTGGCGCGTGACGAGGAGGTGACGCTCGCGGTGCAGGTCAACGGCAAGCTGCGCGGCACGATCGAGCTGCCGCGCGACGCCGCGGCATCGGTGGTCGAACAGGCGGCATTGTCGCTGCCGCAGGTGGCTCGCCTGCTCGACGGGCGAGCGCCGAAGCGAGTGGTGGTCGTGCCGAACCGCATCGTCAGCGTCGTCGCCTAGATGCCGGTGGGGGGGATACCAGGGCGGCGGGCCGTACTCGGCTGGGCGTTCGGCATTTTGCCGGCCACTCTAGTGTGGCCACTGGGCGGCTGCGGCTGGACGCCGCTTTACGCCAATTTCGAGACGGCGCCGGCGGATGAAGGACTGCGCGCGATCAAGGTATTGCCGATCCCGGAGCGGATCGGCCA
>DASYUS010000567.1:0-2244 GCA_036000945.1 Allostellaceae bacterium | reverse complement strand
GATCCACGAGAACGTGCGCGGCGAGGATGTTTTCGTCATCCAATCGACCTCCTATCCGGCGAACGACCATCTGATGGAGCTGCTGGTCGCGCTCGATGCGCTGAAACGCAGCTCGGCGCGGCGGGTGACGGCGGTCATTCCGTATTACGGCTACGCCCGGCAGGACCGCAAATCGGGGCCTCGCGTGCCGATCTCGGCAAAGCTCGTCGCCAATCTGATCACCACCGCCGGCGCCGACCGGGTGCTGACCCTCGACCTCCATGCCGGCCAGATCCAGGGCTTTTTCGACATCCCGACCGACAACCTCTACGCCGAGCCGGTGCTGGTGAAGGACATCCGCGACAACCATGCCGGGGCCGACCTCGTCATCGTGTCGCCCGATGTCGGCGGCGTCTTCCGCGCCCGCCAGATCGCCCGCCGGCTCGACGCCGACCTGGCGATCATCGACAAGCGCCGCGAGCGCGCCGGGGTCAGCGAGGTGATGAACATCATCGGCGATGTCGACGGTCGGCGCTGCATCCTGGTCGACGACATCGTCGACAGCGCCGGCACGCTGTGCAACGCCGCCTCGGCGCTGATGGACAGCGGCGCCGAGGGCGTTTATGCCTATGTCACCCACGGCGTCTTGTCGGGCGGCGCGGTGACGCGGGTCGCCGCGTCGCCGATCAAGATGCTGGTGCTGACCGACAGCATCGTCGCGACCGAGGCGGTCCGGCTGTCGCACAATGTCCGGCAGCTGACGATCGCCCCGCTGATGGCCGAGGCGATCCAGCGCATCAGCGAGGAGCGGTCGGTTTCGAGCCTGTTCAATTGACGGCCAACATGGGGGTTGGCGCCCGCCGCGCATCGTCGGGCGGCGGCCTTGGTCTGCGTTAGAGGAGTAGGAGTTTCATGCCCGAGATCATCAGCCTCAGTGGCGAATTGCGCGCCCGCGCCGGCAAGGGCCCGGCGCGGGCGACGCGCCGCAGCGGCCGCGTCCCGGCGATCGTCTATGGCGACGGGAAGGACCCGGCGCTGATCAGCCTCGAGCCGCGCGAGCTTGCCCGGGCGATCGCCCGGCCGGCGTTCTTCGCGACGCTGGTCGATATCGCCGTCGACGGCACGACGCTGCGCACGCTGCCGCGCGACGTGCAGCACGATCCGGTCAGCGACGCGCCGATCCATGCCGACTTCATGCGGGTCGCCGCCGGCGCCCAGGTGACGGTCACGATTCCCGTCGTGTTCGTCAACCACGAGCGCTCGATCGGCCTGCGCCGCGGCGGGATCCTCAACATCGTGCGCCACGGCATCGACATGATCTGCTCGGTCGACAACATCCCCGACCGGATCACCGTCAATCTCGACGGGCTCGACATCGGCGATAGCATCCACATCGGCGCGGTCGAGATGCCGGCCGAGGCGCGCCCGGTGATCCAGGCGCGCGACTTCACGATTGCCAGCATCGCCGCCTCCTCGGCGGTGAAGGAGGAGGCGGCGCAGGCGGCGGCGACGGCCGCAGTCGCCCCCGCCGCCGAGGAGCCGGCCCCACCAGCCCCGGCGGTATAAGCCGCGCGGCATGGCGCGGCGATGCGCCTTATCGTCGGCCTCGGCAATCCGGGCAGCCGCTACGCCCGGAACCGGCACAATATCGGCTTCATGGCGGCCGCCGCGATCGCCCGCCGCTGGGGCTTCGCGGCGCCGCGAAGCCGGTTCAAGGGCGAGCTGGCGGAGGGCGTAATCGCCGGCGAGCGCCGCCTCCTGCTCTGCCCGCAGACCTTCATGAACGCCTCGGGCGAATCGGTGCTGTCGGCGATGAGCTTCTACAAGATCGCGCCGGGCGAGATCGTCGTCATCCATGACGAGATCGATCTCAAGCCCGGCAAGGTCCGGGTGAAGCGCGGCGGCGGCAGCGCCGGCCACAACGGGCTGCGCTCGATCGACGCGATGATCGGCGCCGACTACTGGCGCATCCGGATCGGCGTCGGCCATCCCGGAATCAAGGAGTTAGTGCAGCCCTACGTGCTGCAGAATTTTGCCGCCGACGAGATGCGCCAATGGGTCCTGCCATTGATCGACGCGGTGGCCGAAGCGCTGCCGTTGCTGCTCGACGGCACGCCCGCTTCGTTCATGAGCGAGGTGGCGCGGCTGGCCCCTGCCCCGCCGGAATTCGAGGAAGACGCGCCCACGCCATAAGATTGGCCTTGGCCGACTGTCACGGACATTCGGCGAGATCGATGCGCCGCTGCGCCCGCATCCCAGTGCCGC
>DASYUS010000566.1:0-1669 GCA_036000945.1 Allostellaceae bacterium | reverse complement strand
CTATCCCACTGAGAGGAAAGGGCATTGGCAGAAATGCGTAAGGTTGAATGTCGAGTCGATTGATACGCCGAGGTGCCGACGCTTTGTCGATTCACGCGGAGGCACGGTGCGGAGCGGCGGACGATCCTCCGCGTTCTCCGCGCCTCCGCGTGATCCCTGCCGCTCGACGCCACTGCTGGACATGGGGTCGGTCGCTCGATTCAAGCCTTCGCTTGATGTCCGGCGCGATGGAAGGACGCCTTGCGTAGAGACGACCGGCAGTCGCCCCAGGGACCACCCGCTACGCCTCGCGCCGAAACTCGGTCGTGCCTTTGCGTCTTTGCGGTCGAATACCGGCGCAGTCCGCTGGACATGGGGTTCATCGCTCGGTTTCGCGCGGCCCGCGGGACGACGCCCCGGCTAAGGCTGCCAGCGGCGAACCCCCTCCGGCAGCGCGAGCTCCCGCCAGATGCCCTTGATGTCGGCGACGAGACCCTTGGCATCGAGCAACCTGCCGATGTCCTCGGCGGTGAAAGCGCGATAAGCCTCATGCGGCACGGCCGCGACGACGACGTCGAAGCGCGCGCCGCCGTTCCGCTTCGGCAAGTCGGTCAGCAGCGACAGCCCATACATCGCCTGGGCCTCCGCCGGGTCGGCATGCGGGTCGTGCACGCTCACCCGATGGCCGCGCGCCTCGAGGCCGCGGATGAGGTCGATGACCTTCGAGTTGCGCAGGTCCGGCAGGTTCTCCTTGAAGGTGAGGCCGAGCACCAGCGTCCGCGGCGCACGGCCCGCCGCATTGCCGCCGGCCTCGGCGATCCGGCCGGCGAAATAGCCGCCCATGCCGTCGTTGATGCGCCGGCCCGCGAGGATCACTTCCGGCTCGTGCCCCACCGCCTGGGCGCAGGCGGCGAGATAGAAGGGATCGACGGGGATGCAGTGCCCGCCCACCAGCCCCGGCCGGAAATCGAGGAAGTTCCACTTGGTGCGCGCCGCCTCGAGCACGTCGTAGACCGAGAGGCCGAGGCGGCCGACGATCATCGTCACCTCGTTGATGAAGGCGATGTTGATGTCGCGCTGGGCGTTCTCGATCGCCTTGGCGGCCTCGGCAGTGCGGATGTCGCGGGCGATGAAGGTGCCGCCCCGGGTGATGCGGCCGTAGAGCGCCGCCAGCCGTTCGGCCACCGCCGGCGTCTGGCCGGCGACGACCTTGGCGATGCGGTCGACGGTGCGGCTGCGGTCGCCGGGATTGATCCGCTCCGGCGAGTAGCCGAGGAAGAAATCGCGTCCCGCCCGCTTGCCCGACGCGGCCTCGATCGTCGGCCCGCAGATATCCTCGGTGACGCCGGGATAGACCGTGCTCTCGAACACCACGATCGGCGGCGCGCTCGTCGCCGAGCCGCCCGCCAGCGCCCGCCCGATGGTTCGGCATGCAGCCTCGAGCGGCGTCAGGTCGGGCTGGTTCGCGTCATCCACCGGCGTCGGCACGGTGACGATGTAGATTTCCTGATCCCTGAGCCGCGCCCCATCGCCGGTAACGGCGAGCCCATCCTGGAGCGCGGCCGTGAGATCGGCAGCCGCGACCTCGCCGGTGCGATCCTGCCCCGCTTCGAGCGCGGCGATGCGTTCGGGCTTGATATCGAAGCCGAGAACCTTGCCGGCGCCGGCGCGGGCGAGCGCCACGGCGAGC
>DASYUS010000565.1:0-7942 GCA_036000945.1 Allostellaceae bacterium | reverse complement strand
AGGTACTGGTCAATGGCGGCCTCAACCTGTCGGTGCGCGATGGCTGGTGGGAGGAAGCTTATGACCCGGAAGCCGGCTGGGCGGTCGGCGACAGCCGCGCCGAGACCGCCGACGATGACGACACCGATGCGGCGGCGCTCTACGAGCTGCTCGAACGCGAAATCGTGCCGGAATTTTACGGGCTCGACGAGGCCGGCCTGCCGCGGCGCTGGCTCGCCCGAATCCGCTGCAGCCTGTCGCGCCTAACGCCGACCTACAGCAGTAACCGCATGCTGCTCGACTATGTCGAGCGGCTCTACCTGCCGGCGGCCGACGAGTTCCGCCGGCGCGCGGCCGATCACGGCGCGGCGGCAGCGGCGATGCATGAATGGGAGCGCCGCCTGCGGCACAGCTGGCCGCGGCTGCACATCGGCGAGCCGGTCATCGCCGCGGGCGAAAGCGGGTGGCGGGTCACCGCGCCGGTCTATCTGGGCGATGTCCTGGCTGACGACGTGCGCGTCGAGTTCTACGCCGAGCCACGAGGGACCGAGCCGGCGACGGTCATCGCGATGCAGCGCGGCGACCCGATCTCCGGCAGTGTCAATGGCCATATTTACAGCGCGGCCGCGCCAGCGACCCGGCCGATCGAGGATTTCACGATCCGCGTCACGCCGGCCCGCGACGGGGTCGAGGTTCCCGCCGAGCTGCCGCTCATCATCTGGCAGAAATAGAAGCCGTCGCCCGCCCGATACGTCCTAGAGCATGGCCGATTTGAGTGGAATCGCCGGGAACTCGTTGGTGCCTGGCCGTCGCCGTCGCGGCCGGGCTTTCTGGCTGTGCCGGCTGTTATTTGCAGCGGATCTGCAGCCGCACTCGCCGAGCGTCAGGTGCATATCGTGTTCATGGGTTGTGGGCTCGCCGCCGGAGCCTGTCCTCAGGCTGCGCGAAGCGCGGACCGGGCGGCGGCGCCCCGGAATGACAGGCTTATTCGCGCGCCGGGCCGAGCGGGTTGAGGCGGATGCCGCGGCGCAAGTGACGATAGGGCAATTCGGCCGGGTCGGAGACATGCGCACCGGGCGAGACGACGCACAGGATGCGCTCGGCAATCGGCGCGAAATCGGCGCGGAAATGTACCGTCGATTTCAATCCGAGGATCGGCACCCGGGCCGGCTCGACGCCGACATGGCGAAACATTTCCTGGTCGGCCGCCTGGATGCGCTTTGCCGCCAGCACGGCCGAGACGCCGCTCGCGCCGTCGGTGACTAGTGCCATCGGGCCGATGCGGAAGCGGGCGCCGCCATACATCGGACCGGTACCGGTGAATTCGCCGCTGCCGAGGCGCACGACCCGCCAATCCGCTTCAACCGGCACCTCGCCGGCGAAGCCGATCTTGGCGCCGATCCCGCCCTCGAGCGTAGCCCCTTCGCCGGCGACCGTCGCGGCCTCGGCAGCCTCGGGGTCGACGATCATGCCGATCACCGCACCCCGGGCGCGCCCCGCGATCAAGGCGCGCAACAGCCCGACCGTGTCGGAGGTGCCGCCGGCGCCGGGGTTGTCCTGGATGTCGGCGAGGACAATCGGCTTGGTCGCGCCCTGCGCCAGAGAGCGCGCCTCGGAAACGGCCTCGTCGGGGGTGTAGAGCCGACCGGCGAAATCGGCCTCGCGCGCGTGGATCGCGGCGGCGATGCGGTCGGCCGCGGCTTCCGCCGCCTCGCGGTCATGGCCGTAGACGACGAGCGCCGGTCCGCATTGCGCGATGTCAGCGGGCGGGAACCCCGGCGTGTGAGTGACGGCAACGATGCCCTGGTTGTGCGAAGCGGCGCCGCGTTCGACCTCGTCGATGAGCGCGAAGAGGCCCTTTGCCGGCTCGGCATCGGTGCATTGCCACACCAGCGGGATCAGAAAAGCAACCTGGCGATAGGCATTGTAGAGCGGCCGGCGGTCGCGCAGCAGCCGGTCGAGCAAGAGGGCGGCGCGGCTGCCGGTCGCCGCCATGTCGATGTGCGGGTAGGTGCGGTAGCCGAGCATCGCGCTGGCGTGGCGCACCATCTCGGGGGTCAGGTTGGTGTGGTAGTCGAGGCTGGTGACGATCGGCACGCGGTCGCCGAGCAAGCTGCGTATGCGGCGCAACAGCTCGCCCTCGCCGTCTTCGTGATGCTCGGCGACCATCGCGCCGTGGAGATCGAGATAGACACCGTCGACCGGACCCTGCGCGGCGAGGTCGTCGAGGATCGCGCCGGCGACCCGCTCATAGGCCTCGCGTTCGACGTGAGCCGAGGGCGGCGCCGAGCACCAGCACAGCGGCAAGAGGTCGTGGCCCTGCCCCCGCAACGTCTCGACAGCGCCGGCGATCGGGATGTTGTAGCCGTGGACGGCGTCGATCAGCCCAGCGCCGCGGACGAAGCCGGGCCACACATCGGCTCGCTCGAAATCGGCCCAGGTCGCGCGCTGCGGCGCAAAGGTGTTGGTCTCGTGCTGGAACCCGCCGACCGCAATGCGCGCCATGGTCCGTTCTCCGTTTCGGTCCTGCTCTAATCGTCGGCTGCCGCCGGCGCCGGCTGCCGGCGCGGGACGCGAACCAAAAGGAGGAGCGGCAGCGAGGCGAGGATGATGATCAGCATCAGCGCGAAATCGTCGATGTAGCCGATCATCGCCGCCTGCCGGGTGACCTCATGATTGAGCGCGGCAATCCCCGAGGGCGTCGTTAGATTGAACGGCGCGGCGAGGAAAGGCGAGAGCGGGTTGTCGAGACGCAACCCCTCGACCAGACGGGAATGGACGATCTGGGTGTTTTGCGTCAGCTGCGTCTGGAGGATGGCGATGCCGATGCTGCCGCCGAGCATGCGCATCAGGTGGCGCATCGCGGTGCCCTGGGTCAGGAGGTGGTGCGGCAAGCCCGACAGGGCGAGCAGGTTCATCGGCACAAACGTGCAGCCGAGCCCGAAACCCTGGGCAAACCCGGCGAACAGGATCGGCCCGGAATCCATGTAAAGCGAGAACCCGGTCATCTGCCACAACGACGCCGCAGTCAGGAGGAACCCGACCAGGATGAACAGGCGAACATCGACCCGGTTGATCATCCGAGCGACGATAAACATCGCCAGCATCGTGCCGAAGCCGCGCGGCGCCATCATCCACCCGGAATCGAACACCGGGTAGTTCAACAAAACCTGCATCATCGTCGGCATCAGCGCGAGGGTGCCGCTGAGGATCATGCCGACCCCGAACATCAACAGGCTGCCGGCAACAAAATTCGGGCTCTTCAGCAATTCGCGATTGAGGAACGAGCGCTCGCCCGCGGTCGCGGTGTGGACGACCAAGAGGTAGAGACACAACGCTGCAATCGTGGCCTCGATCCAGATCTCGGTCGAGTGGAACCAGTCCTTGAGCTGGCCGCGGTCGAGCATCAATTGCAGCGAGCCGACGGCGATGCTCAGCATGGCAAAACCGAACATGTCGAACAGCTCGCGCCGCATCGGGCGGGTTGGGCGAATGAAGAAAAAAACACCGAGCGCAACCAGCACCCCGACCGGCAGGTTGATGTAGAAGTTCCAGCGCCAACCGAACTCGTCGGTCAGCCAGCCGCCGAGGGTGGGGCCGATAATCGGCCCCATCATTGCGCCGGTGCTGAAGATCGCCATCGCGTAGCCGTGCCGCTCGCGCGGGTAGATCGTAAACAGCGTCGCCTGCCCAAGCGGCACCAGCCCGGCGCCGCAGATGCCTTGCAGGATGCGGTAGAACACGAGTTGGGAGAGGCTGGTCGCGGCACCGCATAACGCCGAGGCGATGGTGAAGCCGATGACCGAGGCAAGAAAGATGTATTTGATGCCAAACCGGCCGGCGAGCCAGCCGGTCAGCGGCATCATGATCGCCGAGGAAACGATGTAGGAGGTCAACACCCACGAGATCTGATCCTGCGAGGCCGACATGCTGCCCTGGATGTGCGGCAGCGCGACATTGGCGATCGTCGTGTCGACGCCTTGCATGATGCAGGCGACGATGATCGTCGCGGTGATCGGCCCGCGGTGGGCGGCCGGCTGCGCGCTCTCCCCCCTCACGGCGCCCGCCCGCGCCTTGCCAGCCCCTCACCCTGTCCCTCTCCCCGCAAGCGGGGAGAGGGAACGCAGCCGAAAGACTTGCCACTTCTCTCCCTCTCCCCGCTTGCGGGGAGAGGGTTGGGGTGAGGGGCCGGCACCGGCCGATAAACCGGTTCGAAATTCATCCTGATCATGGCAGGCTGCGGAAGCGCGACATTGCGTCGGGTAGCCCGCAATAACAAGCCGAGAAGGCGAGGGTCTGCCTTGCTTTTGCTCGGCGAGACGCTCACGTCGCGCCGAGCGCCTCGTCGAGGTCGCGGATCAGGTCGTCGGAGCTCTCCAGGCCGATCGACAGACGCACCACGTCGGGGCCGGCGCCGGCGGCTTCGCGCTGGGCGTCCGAGAGCTGGCGATGCGTCGTCGAGGCCGGGTGGAGGATGAGGCTCCTGGTGTCGCCGATATTGGCGAGGTGGGAGAAGAGGCGCACGCTCTCGACCAGCTTGACGCCGGCCTCGAATCCCCCCTTGACGCCGAAGGTGAAGACGGCGCCCGGCCCCTTCGGCAGGTATTTGCGGGCGAGCTCGTAATAGGGGCTCGATTTCAGCCCGGCATAGGAGACCCAGGCAACCCGCGGATGACCGGCGAGAAACTCGGCGACCTTCTGCGCGTTCTGGACATGCCGCTCCATGCGGACATGCAGGGTTTCGATGCCGGTCATCGTCAGAAACGCGTTCATCGGCGAGAGCGTCGGGCCGAAATCCCTGAGCGCCACAGCGCGCGCCTTGGTGGTGAAGGCGAAATCGCCGAAATTCTCGAAGAATTTGAGACCGTGATAAGCCGGCTCCGGCTCGGTCAGCGACGGGAAACGGCCGCCCTGGCCCCAGTCGAAGCGGCCCGATTCGACGACCATCCCGCCCAAGGCGGCGCCGTGCCCGCCGAGAAACTTGGTCGTCGAGTGGACGATCAGATCGGCGCCCCAGTCGAACGGCCGGCACAGGTAGGGCGTCGCCAGCGTGTTATCAACAATCAGCGGGATGCCCGCGTCATGCGCGACGGCGGCGACCTTCTCGATATCGACGATGACGCCGCCGGGGTTGGCGAGGTTCTCGACAAAGATCGCCTTGCATTTCGGGGTCAGCGCGCGGCGGAAATTCTCCGGGTCGGTCGGATCGACAAAATGGCATTGCCAGCCGAGCTTCCGGAACGACAGGCCGAACTGGGTCAACGAGCCGCCGTAAAGGTTGCGCGAGGCGAGGAATTCGTCGCCCGGCCCCATCAGCGTGAAAAAGATGAGGAACTGCGCGGCATGACCCGAGGCCGCGGCAACCGCGGCGCGGCCGCCTTCGAGGCTGGCGATGCGCTCTTCGAGGACGGAGACGGTCGGGTTGGTGAGACGCGAATAGATGTAGCCGAAATTGTGCAGGTTGAAGAGCGAGGCGGCGTGGTCGACATCCTCGAAGACGTAGGAGGTCGTTTGATAGATCGGCGTCGAGCGCGCCCCGGTGACCGGGTCGGGCGTGGCGCCCGCATGGATCGCCCGCGTCTCGAAACCGTAGGTCTGATTGTGCGACGCGGCGGCCGGGCGCCCGCGCGCGGGGCGCGGGCGCGGCGCCTGGGGCGCCCGGTTCTGTATGATGTAGCTGTTGACGCCGCCCCACGACAATTCGCCGCCCAATCGGCCGAATTCGATCTTCGGGCAGCGGTTCATGATGATTTCGAGGCCGGCGGTCTCGCCGAGCTCGGCAGCCTCGTCGTTGCGAATGCCGAGCTGCATCCACACCACCGCGGCGCCGATCGCGATCGCGTCCTCGACGATCCGCGGCGCCTCGCCCGCCGGGCGGAACACGTCCACCATATCGACCGGATCAGGGATGTCGCGCAGCGAAGCGTAGACCTTCTCACCGAGCAGTTCCTGGCCGGCGATGCCGGGGTTGACCGGGATTACCCGGTAGCCCTTCCCCTGCAAGTATTTCATCACGAAATACGAGGGCCGGTTCCAGTTGGACGAGGCGCCGATCATCGCGATCGTGCGCACCCGTTCGAGGATCGCGCGGATCTGTGCGTCGGAGTAGGGGATCGGGTCGAGCTGGCTCATGGGGTCTCGCATTTCCATCGCACCGACGGGGCTCTCTGATCCTACCGCAGTTCGGGATCAGATGCGGCGCCGCAACCGGTCATCACGCCGACGGAAGCCCGCCGATCGATGTAAATCAAATTTTAATAATTCTGCCCCGGTATAAAAGGTGCTAGCCGATCCCATCCGGACCTTCTTTTCAGCACGTTAGGGCGCGCCAACCCGCGCGCGCCGGCGATCGATTGCCAGCATTTTTAGGTAATCGGAGTTGCGCAGAGATTGATGCTGACCTCTCGATACGCGGGAGGCGGTTTCCATTCTCATCGGGAGGGAAGCATGCATCGAGGGATGGCCCTGCTGCCGGTCGGACTGCGCTCCCTTCTGCCGGCGCTGCGGAACGACCGTTTTGGCGTCACCGCGATCGAATATGCCCTGATAGCGGCGTTCATATCGATCCTGATCGTCGCCGCCATCACTCTGGTCGGAACCAGCGTCAGCACCTTCTTTGCGACCGTCGGGAACGCCATGTGACGCGCCCATTGCCTTCGACCCGGTGATTGCCTGCAGGCTCGGCCTCTTGCAGGATTGGTGCAGACGCCGCATGCTCGCCGCATCTGTATGCTCCGATTCTGCAAGCATCGAGGGAGAGCCGCGCGATGACCACTGGATGGCAGCCCGCTCAAGCCTATCCCGACCCGGCAATCATCACCCTCGACCCGCGCTTCGAGCCGCTCCGGCCGCCGATGAACGCCGCGGTCGAGCGGCTCTACACCGGCTGCCGCTGGAGCGAGGGGCCGGCGTGGATCGGCGACATGCGCTGCCTCTTGTGGAGCGACATCCCCAACAACCGCATCCTCAAATGGGATGAGGAGACGGGCGCTGTCAGCATCTTTCGCAAGCCCTCGAACAACGCCAACGGCAACACCCGCGACCGCCAGGGCCGGCTCGTCACCTGCGAGCACGGCACCCGGCAGGTGACCCGCACCGAACACGACGGCACGATCACCGTCATCTGCAACCGCTTCGAGGGGAAGCCGCTCAACTCGCCGAACGACGTCGTCGTCAAATCGGACGGTTCGGTGTGGTTCACCGACCCCATCTTCGGCATCGCCGGTAATTACGAAGGCAACAAATCCGAGCCCGAGCTGCCGACCCACGTCTACCGGGTCGACGGGCGCACCGGGCGCGCGACGGTCGCCGCCGAGGGCCTCGCCGGCCCCAACGGCCTCGCCTTCTCCCCCGACGAGTCGAAGATCTACATTGTCGAATCGCGCGCCCGGCCGCGCGCGATCCGTGTCTTCGATGTCGTCGGCGACGGCACCAGGCTCGCCAACCCGCGCAACTTCGCCGATCTCGGCGACGGCACGCCCGACGGCTTCCGCTGCGATGTCCTGGGTAATCTGTGGTGCGGCTGGGGGATGAGCGAACAGCTCAACGGGGTCGCCGTGTTCGCCCCCGACGGCACGATGATCGGCCGCATCGCGCTGCCCGAGCGCTGCGCCAATCTGTGTTTCGGCGGGGTGAAGCGCAACCGCCTTTTCATGGCGGCGAGCCAGTCGCTCTACGCCGTCTACGTCAACACCGAGGGCGCCGTCGGCGGATAAAAAATCGCGGCGATCCCGACCGGGGCCGCCGCGATTGTCGCCGGAGCCGGTGCTCCGGCAGCGCGGCGGGAAGGCCTCGCTACCGGGCACCGGGGAAACCCCGCGATTACACCACCACGAAATTCGCGTTGCTGAGCGTCAGCCCGGTGGGCAGCGTCGCGAATTGCGTGGGCGAACTGCCGCCGCTGGCATTGCCATCGACGTCATAGAACAGGTGGCCGGTGCTGCTCTCGTAGAGGATCCGGGTG
>DASYUS010000564.1:0-2334 GCA_036000945.1 Allostellaceae bacterium | reverse complement strand
GCGAACCCGTGCCGGGCGGCGCGCTGACCCCGTGGCCCGGCACCGAGGGAGGGCCGGCGGTCCTGCTCGGCGCTTGGCGCAACAGGCGCTGGATCGTCTACGCGGCGGAACAATGCGCCGGCTGGATCGCCTCCGGGCTCTACCCCAAGCCGGAGGAACTCGAAGCCGGCATGAGGATGTACCGCGACGCCGGCGGTCAACGCGCCATCCTCTCCAACGTCATCATCGCGCTCGACCCCGCCTCGGAAGCGGCGGAGCGGGCGGCGAGCGCCACCGTAACCCTGACCGGCGGCGAGGCGGGAGCCCGCGAGCAACTGCGCTGGATCAGGGATGTCGGGTTTGACGACGTGCTGTGCATGGCCACTCTCGACGCGCTCGACGATCTCGAGCGGGTGCGCGACGCGGCGGCGTGAACGGGCATCATTGACGAGCGCAGGGCCGCGGATTACCTAGGCTTCATGGCTCTGTTACCGATCATTACCGCGCCCGATCCGCGGCTCAAAATCAAGGCGCGGCCAGTAGCCGCGGTCGACGCCAAGGTGCGCCGGCTGATGGACGACATGTTGGAGACGATGTACCAGGCGATCGGCATCGGGCTCGCCGCGCCGCAGGTCGGAATCGCCAGCCGGGTCCTCGTCATCGATGTCGCGCGCGACGGCGAGAAGCCGCAGCCGATGCGCATCGCCAATCCCGAGATCCTGTGGCGCTCCGAGGATGTGATGATGGCCAACGAGGGCTGCCTGTCCTTGCCCGAGCATTACGCCGAGGTCGAGCGGCCGAACGAAATCCGGCTGCGCTATCTCGACCACGAAAACGAGATCCGCGAGATCGAGGCGAAGGGCCTCCTCGCCACCTGCCTGCAGCACGAGATCGACCACCTCGACGGCGTGCTCTTTGTCGACCACATCTCGGCCTTGAAGCGCGGCATCATCCTCAGAAAGCTCGCCAAGACCAAGCGCAGCCGCGCCCTCGCGCCGGCGTAATCGATCATGAAGCCCTCACTCACCTCGCTGCGCTCGCCCCCCTCTCCCGCAATGCGAGAGAGGGGGGGACCCATCGCGCCAGCGATGGGGGGGTGAGGGTTGGTTGCATCATCCACGGTGCTGCCGCCCCTCGATCTCGTCTTCATGGGGACGCCGGAATTTGCCGCGACGATCCTCGCTGCCCTGATCGATGCTGGCCACCGCGTCGCCGCGGTGTACACGCAGCCACCGCGACCGGCCGGGCGCGGCCACCGGCCGCAGCCGTCGCCGGTCGCGATGCTGGCCGAGCGGCATGGCATCACCGTGCGTTGCCCCGTGACCTTGCGCAGCCCCGAAGCGCAGGCCGAGTTTGCCGCGATACCGGCCGAAGCGGCGGTGGTTGCCGCGTATGGGCTGATCCTGCCGGCGCCGGTGCTCGCGGCGCCGCGGCATGGCTGCCTCAATGTGCATGCCTCGCTGTTGCCGCGGTGGCGGGGCGCGGCGCCGATCCAGCGCGCGCTGCTCGCCGGCGATAGCGAAACCGGGATAACGATTATGCAGATGGACGAGGGGCTCGATACCGGCCCGATCCTGCTGCAGCAGGCTATGCCGATCGGGCCGCACACGACATCGGGCGAATTGAGCGAGCGCCTCGCGGCGCTTGGCGCCCGCCTGATCCTCGACGCACTCGACCGCCTCGCGCGCGGAACGCTGGCGGGCCGGCCGCAGCCCGAGGCTGGCGTCACCTATGCCGCGAAGCTGCACCGCACGGAGGCGCGGCTCGATTGGCGTCTCCCCGCTTCTGACCTCGAGCGGCAAGTCCGCGCCTTCGACCCTTGGCCCGGCGCCTGGTTCGAGCGGCGCGGCGAGCGCATCCGCGTGCTGGCGGCCGAGGCCGAGGCGCGCGTTGCCGGCGCGCCGCCGGGGACGGTGCTCGACACACAGCTCTCGGTGGCCTGCGGCACTGGCGTGCTGCGGCCGCTCAGGCTGCAGCGCCAGGGGCGCGGCGCGCTCGACGCCGCTGCGTTCCTGCGCGGGTTTGCCTTGCCCCCCGGCACGGTCCTGCCATGCCCCGTTACCGGCTGACGATCGAATATTGCGGCGCCGGCCTCGTCGGCTGGCAGCGGCAGGCGACCGGGCCGTCGGTGCAGGCGGCGCTGGAAACCGCGGTCGCCGCGTTCTGCGGCACGGCCGTCACCGTGTTCGGCGCCGGCCGCACCGACGCCGGCGTCCACGCGCTGGCCCAGGTCGCGCATGTCGACCTGCCGCGCGAGGCGGCGCCCCAGGTCATCCGCAACGCCGTCAACCACCACCTGCGCCCGCACGCGATCAGTATCCTCGCCGTCGAACCGGCGCCGCCCGATTTCGACGC
>DASYUS010000563.1:0-6705 GCA_036000945.1 Allostellaceae bacterium | reverse complement strand
GGCTCGCTCGGCTGGTCGTTCCCCGCCGCGCTCGGGGCGACCTGCGCGGCGGGGCCGCGCAAGGTCGTCTGCTTCACCGGCGACGGCGGCTTCTATTATCATCTCGCCGAATTGGAGACGGCGCGGCGCTGCAACATCCCGGTGACGGTCATCGTCAACAACAATTCTGGGTTCGGCCAGAACCTGACCGGCGTGCACCGGATCTCGGGCAACCGGCCGGGCCGCGGCGAGGAGCTGATCCGCTTTGGCCCGACCGATTTCACCGCGGTGGCGAAGAGCTTCGGCGTGCGCGGCATCCGCGTCGAGCAGCCGCAGGAGATCGCCCCCGCCTTGGAGCAGGCGATCGCCGCCAACGAGCCGGTGCTGATCGACGTCGTCACCGATCTCGAACCGCGCGCCCCCGAGGCCTGGCTCCCGCCGCGGGATTAGCGCCGATCGCCGTGGCCCTGCGATGCAATTGACCTCGCTGTTTCACCCCGCGGTCGCCGCCTGGTTCGTCCGCAGCTTTGCCGCGCCGACCGCCGCACAGGAAGAGGCGTGGCCGGCGATCAAGGACGGCCGGGACGTGCTGATCGCCGCGCCGACCGGGTCGGGCAAGACGCTGGCCGCCTTTCTTGCCGCGATCGACGGGCTGGTGCGCCAGGGGATCGCCGGCGAGTTGGCCGACGAGACGCAGGTTGTCTACGTCTCGCCGCTGAAGGCGCTGTCGAACGACATCAGGCGCAACCTCGAACGCCCGCTCGGCGGCATCCGCGAGGAGCTGGCGGCGCAAGGTCTCCCCGATGTCGCGATCCGCAGCTGGGTGCGCACCGGCGACACGCCGCAGGGCGAGCGCGCGCAGATGCGCCGCCTGCCGCCGCACATCCTCGTCACGACGCCGGAATCGCTCTACATCCTGCTCGGTTCGGAATCCGGCCGGCGGATGCTGGCGAGCGCGCGCAGCGTCATCGTCGACGAGATCCACGCGGTCGCCGCGAACAAGCGCGGCTCGCACCTCGCGCTGTCCTTGGAGCGGCTAGACGCGGTATGCGGCCGGCGCCTCCAGCGCATCGGCCTGTCGGCGACGCAAAACCCGATCGAGGCGGTGGCGCGCTTTCTCGTCGGCGCGGACCCTGTAAGCCCCTCTCCCGCATTGCGGGAGAGGGAGGGGCCCGTCGCGCAGCGACGGGAGGGTGAGGGCGGCCAGCGCTCCCGGATCCACCCCCTCACCCCAACCCTCTCCCCCGGTGGGGGAAAGGGAGAACCCGCCTGCCGGATCATCGACACCGGCCACCGCCGGCAGCGCGACCTCGCGCTCGAACTGCCGTCGTCGCCCTTGGAGGCGGTGATGTCGGGCGAGGTCTGGGAGGAGGTCTACGACCGCCTCGCCGAGCTGACCCGGGCGCACCGGACGACGCTCGTCTTTGTCAACACCCGCCGCATGGTCGAGCGGGTGACCCGCCAGCTGTCGCTGCGGCTTGGCGATGAGCGGGTGGCGGCGCATCATGGCAGCCTCGCCAAGGAACGCCGGCTCGATGCCGAGCAGCGGCTGAAGGCGGGGGCGCTGCAGGCGCTGGTGGCGACCGCCTCGCTCGAACTCGGCATCGACATCGGCGAGGTCGATCTGGTCTGCCAGCTCGGCTCGCCGCGCTCGATCGCCGCCTTGCTGCAGCGAGTTGGGCGCTCGGGTCATGCTGTCGACGGGACGCCCAAGGGCCGCCTCTTCCCGCTGTCGCGCGACGAGCTCGTCGAGTGCGCCGCACTCGTCGACAGCATCGCGCGCGGCGAGCTCGACCGCGTCGCGATCCCCGAGCAGCCGCTCGACGTGCTGGCGCAGCAGATCGTCGCCGAAGTCGCCGCCGAGGAATGGAGCGAGGACGCGCTCTTTGCCCTGGCGCGCCGGGCCTGGCCCTTTCGCGATCTGCCGCGCGCGGCGTTCAGCGAGATCGTGCAGATGCTAGGCGACGGCTTCAGCACGCGGCGCGGCCGGCGCGGCGCCCTCATCCATTACGACGCTGTCAACCGCATGCTGCGCGGCCGGCGCGGCGCGCGTATCACGGCGCTCACCTCGGGCGGGACGATCCCCGACACCGCCGACTACCAGGTCGTGCTGGAGCCGGAAAACCAGGTGATCGGCACGGTCAACGAGGATTTTGCGGTCGAGAGCCTCAGCGGCGATGTCTTCCAGCTCGGCAACGCCGCCTATCGCATCCGCCGCGTCGAGCGCGGCACAATGCGGGTCGAGGATGCGGAGGGCCAGCCGCCCAACATCCCGTTCTGGCTCGGCGAAGCCCCCGGCCGCTCCGACGAGCTCTCGCAAGCCGTGTCGCGGCTGCGCGCCGAGGTCGAGGCGCGCCTCGACACCCACCCCCACCCTAACCCTCCCCCGCTTGCGGGGGAGGGGACGGCGAACGGCGCGGCAGGGCTCCCTCCCCCGCCAGCGGGGGAGGGTTGGGGTGGGGGTACCGGGGTCGGCGGTGTTTTCGCCTCGCTCGCGGAGCTGCCCGGGGTCGGCGAGGCGGCGGCGCGCCAGATTGCCGAGTATCTCGCCGCCGGCCACGCCGCGCTCGGCGTGCTGCCGACGCGCGAGACGATCGTCTTCGAGCGTTTCTTCGACGCGGTCGGCGGGATGCAGCTGGTCGTCCACTCACCCTATGGCAGCCGGCTCAACCGCGCCTGGGGCCTGGCGCTGCGCAAGCGCTTCTGCACCAAGTTCAATTTCGAGCTGCAGGCGGCGGCGACCGAAGACAACATCGTCCTGTCGCTGACCACGGCGCACAGCTTCGACCTCGCCGAGGCGGCGCATTACCTGCACCCGGCATCGGTGCGCGACCTCCTGGTCCAGGCGCTGCTCGACGCGCCGATGTTTATGACGCGCTGGCGCTGGGTCGCCGGCGTCGCGCTCGCCCTGCCGCGCTTCCGCGGTGGCAAAAAGGTGCCGCCGCCGCTCGCCCGCATGGACGCCGAGGATTTGATCACGGCGATCTTCCCCGACCAGTTGGCCTGCGCCGAAAACCTCGTCGGCGCGCGCGAGATCCCCGACCACCCGCTGGTGCGCCAAACGATCGGCGATTGCCTCACCCAGGTGATGGACATCGCAGGGTTGGAGCGCCTCCTGGCGCAGATCCACTCCGGCACGGTTCGGATCGTCGCGCGCGACCTGACCGAGCCGTCGCCGCTGGCCCTCGAAGTCCTGTCGGCGCGGCCCTATGCCTATCTCGACGATGCGCCGTTGGAGGAGCGCCGCACCCAAGCAGTGATGGGCCGCCGCTGGCTGGCGCCCGAGGAGGCCACCGATCTCGGCCGGCTCGACGCCCAGGCGATCGCGCGGGTGCAGGAGGAAGCCTGGCCGGAGGCGACGAACCGCGACGAGCTGCACGACGCCCTCGCCTGGCTCGGCTTCCTCACCCCGGACGAGGTTGCGGCCCGCCCCGGCTGGGCCGAATTTCTCGGCGAGCTGGCGTGGGAGAGGCGGGCTACGCTGTTTGCGATACCCGCGTCCTCAACTGTCGTCCCGGCGAAGGCCGGGACCCACGGTGACGCTTCGGTGAGCTTAGAAGTGGGTCCCGGCTTTCGCCGGGACGACAAGTTTAAGCTGTGGGTCGCGGCCGAGCGGCTTCCGCAATTTGCGGCACTGTGGCCCGAGGCGCCGCTCGATCCGCCGATCGTGGCGCCGGCAACCCACCAGCGGGACTGGCTGCCCGAGGAGGCGCTGGTCGAGATCGTGCGCGGCCGGCTCGAAGGGCTGGGCCCGGTGGGCGAGGCCGCCCTCGCCGCGCCGCTGGGCCTGGCGCCCGCCGACATCGCCCCCGCGCTCGCCGCGCTGCAGGCCGAGGGCTTTGCCCTGCGCGGCCGGTTCACCCCGGGGGCGGCGGGCGAGGAATGGTGCGAGCGACGGCTCCTCGCCCGCATCCACCGCTACACGCTGCGCCGGCTGCGCGCCGAGATCGAGCCGGTGGCGGCGCGCGACTTCCTGCGCTTCCTGTTCGACTGGCAGCGGGTGACGGAAAAAACCCGGATGGAGGGCCCCGACGCGCTCGCCGCCGTGCTCGGCCAGCTCGAAGGGTTCGAGGCGCCGGCCAGCGCGTGGGAGACCGAGATCCTGCCGGCGCGGGTCAGCGAATACGACCCCTCCTGGCTCGACGACCATTGCCTCGCCGGGCGCATCGCCTGGGCCCGGCTGCGGCCGCGTAACCTGCGGCCGGACGCCGCCGAGCGCGGCGCGAGTTCGGGCGGCCCGGTGCGGTCCACCCCGATCACCCTGTTGGCGCGCCGTCACGGTCCGCTCTGGGCGTCGCTGTCGCCGATGCCCGATCATGCTCAGGCAAGCGCGCGCGCCCAGGCGGTCCTCGGCTTCATCCGCGACAACGGCGCCTCGTTTTTCGACGAGCTGGTCGACGGCACCAGACTGTTGCGCCCGCAGGCCGAGGAGGCCGTCGCCGAGCTGGTCGGCCTGGGCCTGATCAATTCCGACAGCTTCGCCGGCTTGCGTGCGCTGCTAATGCCGGCCGAGCGGCGCAAGCCGCGGCGGCGCCGCGCGGTGTTCGGCATGGAGGATTCCGGCCGCTGGGCCCTGGCGCGCCGCCCCCGGCCGGGTTCCGGCGATGCACAGGACCCGGGCGAGGCGGTCGAGCACCTGGCGCACACGCTGTTGCGGCGCTATGGCGTCGTGTTCTGGCGCCTCTTGGAGCGCGAGGCCGCCTGGCTGCCGCCGTGGCGCGACCTGCTCAGGATCTATCGCCGCCTCGAAGCGCGTGGCGACATCCGCGGCGGCCGCTTTGTCGCCGGCTTTGCCGGCGAGCAGTTCGCGCTGCCCGAGGCGATCGGCCTGCTGCGCGAGGTGCGGCGCCGGCCGCATTCGGGCGAATTTCTGTCGCTGTCGGGCGCCGACCCGCTCAACCTGCTCGGCATCCTCACCCCCGGCGCCCGGCTGGCGGCGCTCGCCGTCAACCGCGTGCTCTACCGCGACGGCATTCCGGTCGCCGTATTGGCCGGCGGCGAGGTGCAGTTCCTCGAGGAGCTCGACGCGGCTTCCCGTTGGCAGGCCGAGAAGGGTTTGCGGCGCGGCGCGGTGCCGGCGGCGCTGATCGCGCTCGCCTGAGGAGCGTCTTGCGGCCCGGCCGTCAGTCGTTAATATCGCCCGCGCGAAAAGCCACCAGCCACATGGGAGAAGCTTTCATGGCCATCTCGTTGTATTCCGGCTTCGTGCCGGTATGCGTGCAGCTGCTCACCGGGCTCAAGACCGTGTTGAAGAAAGCCGAAGAGCATGCCGCCGCCCAGAAGTGGGACACCGGCGTGGTGCTCAATCTGCGGTTCTACCCGGACATGTTTACGCTGGAGCGCCAAGTGCGGCAGGTCTGCAACCATGCCCTGGGCGCCGGCCGAGTCGCCGGGGTCGACCTCCCGAGCCTGCCGGACCAGGACAACAGCTGGGCCGAGATGAACTCGCGCATCGACAAGACCGTCGATTTCCTGAAGGGGCTGCGACCCAATCAACTCGACGGCAAGGACGATTCAAACGTCACGGTCACCATCGGGGGGCAGCCGCAGACGATGAAGGCGCAGAACTACCTGTATCACTTCGCGATGCTGCAGGTTGGCTTCCACTCGACGACCGCGTACGACATTCTGCGCAGCGTCGGCGTAAACATCGGCAAGCGTGACTACCTCGGCCCGAGGCCGTCGTAATCGGCTGGCAAACGAGCCGCCCCTCCCCAGTTCGTGAGGGTAGGGGAGGGGTCGGCGTCATGTCTCCCCGGTCGCGCGCGCGACAGCGGCGAGGAGCACCCGCTCGCTGACCGGCTTGTGCAAAAATTCGGCGACCCCGGCCTGTCGCGCCTGCTGTTCGAGCGCCTGATCGCCCCGTCCGGTGATCAGGATGACCGGGATACCCAGGCTCTTGCCGATCGGCGAGTTCAGAAAATCGACCCCGTTCAGCATCGGCAGGTGCTGGTCGAGGATCAGGCAGCCGCGGCGCGGCCGCCGATAATGGCTGGCGAACGCCCCGGTCGACGGATAATCCTCGACCTCGATGCCGTGGACCTCGAGGAGGATCTTCAACGAATCCCGAACCGCCTCGTCGTCGTCGACGACGAAGACCGTGGTGCGTGGCGGCGCCTGCTGATCCATTCTTAATTTATAGGCCGCGCAGACGCGATCTGCGCTGATCTGGATCAACGCGGCCGCACCGGCGCCGTCTCACCGGGGAGCGATGAAGCAATGCACGGTGATACCGCCCCGGGGTCTGCGACACAATAATGTTACCCGGCCGGCGCTGGACAGCACTCGCGACGATCGCGACAATCGACTTATCTGAATTGGCGTTTCACCGAAAATCGTGGGCAAAAGCTTACGATCCGCGCACGCACCGGGGAGGGGGACCAGGCCGATATGTCTATTGCCGCCACCGCCACCTTTGCCTATCTGGAGAGCGCCCCCGGGGTATTCCAATACACTGTGACGCTGAATAATACCGGGGACACCACGATCGGCACGTTCTGGTTCGCCTGGGACGACGCCCCGGACCAGGACTTCATGTCGGCGCAGCCGACCAACATCGGCGACCCAAGCGGTTGGACCGATACGGTGACGACCCACCTCTACGGGTCCGGCACCGGCTATGGCATCGAATGGCGAAGCCTGTCCGGCTCGGACCTGCTGGCACCCAGGGGATCGCTCGACTTCACGTTCACCAGCACGGAGACGCCGGCAGAAATGGCCGGTCCC
>DASYUS010000562.1:0-2232 GCA_036000945.1 Allostellaceae bacterium | reverse complement strand
TGACGCCAATATATGCGCTTGACCGGATGGTGTCAAGTGCCGGATAATCGCCCTCGCAATGACAAGTTGTGACAGCGCGGCGGCGAACGGATGGGAGCGGTGGTATGGCGCGCAAGGAACTCAACGTCGATAGCGTCGCGGAGGCCTATCTCGCGCTCTTGGCCGACCGCGGCGTCGAATATCTGTTCGCCAATGCCGGCACCGATTTCGCGCCGATCGTCGAGGCTTACGCCAAGGCGGCGCATACCGGCCTGCCGGCGCCGAAGCCGCTGCTGGCGACGCACGAGAACCTCGCTCTGTCGATGGCGCACGGCTATGCGGCGGCGTCGGGCAAGGTTCCGGCGGTCATGGTGCATGTCAGCGTCGGCACCGCCAACGCGCTGTGCGGTGTCATGAATGCGGCGCGCGCCAACGTGCCGATCCTCTTCACCGCCGGGCGCTCGCCGCTGACCGAGGAAGGGCTCGCCGGGGCGCGCGACACCTACATCCACTGGGCGCAGGAGATGTTCGACCAGGCCGGCATGCTGCGCGAGATGGTCAAATGGGATTACGAGCTGCGGAACGGCGTTCAGCTCGAAACCATCATCGACCGGGCGCTGACGATCGCCACCAGCCCGCCCGAAGGCCCGGTCTACTTGTCGCTGCCGCGCGAGGTGTTGGCCGAGACGCTGTCCGGGTTTTCCTATAACTCGCCGTCGCGCCATGTCGCGGCCTCGCCGCCCGCCCCGGACGAAGCGGCAATCGCCGCCGCGGCGCGGCTGCTCGCATCGGCGCAACGACCGCTGATCGTCACCGCCGATGCCGGCCGCGACCGCGCGGCCGTGCCGGCCCTCGCTGCATTCGCCGAGCGCTTCGCGATCCCGGTCGTCGAGCACCGCCAGCGCCACCTCAACCTGCCCGCCGACCATCCCTGCCATCTCGGCTACAACCCCGGAGCATTGCTCGGCGACGCCGATCTGATCCTCGTCGTCGATTGCGATGTGCCGTGGACCCCCGCCCGCCAGGCGCCGCCGGCCGATTGCAAAATCGTCCATATCGGCGTCGACCCGCTCTATAGCCGCTATCCGGTCCGCGGCTTTCCCTGCGATGTCGCGATCACCGGGGCGACGCGGCTGGTGCTGCCGCGGCTCGCTGCAGCGCTGCAGCCGCTCGTCGACTTCGGCGTCATCACCGCGCGCCGGCAGCGCGTCGCCGAGCGGCACGAGACGATGCGCGCCGGCTGGCGCAAAACGCGCGACGATGTTCGCGATATGCGGCCGCTGAGCCCGGTCTGGGTCAGCGCCTGCCTTGCCGAGGCGCGCGACTCCGACTCGGCCATCGTCAACGAATACACATTGCTGCCCGAGCACTGCCCGTCAGTCCGCCCGGGCAGTTTCTTCGGGTCGAGCCCGGCGGCGGGGCTCGGCTGGGGCGCCGGCGCGGCCCTCGGCGTCAAGCTCGCCGAGCCCGACCGGCAGGTCATCGCCGTGCTCGGCGACGGCTCCTACCTATTCTCGAACCCGGTGGCGGTGCACCACGCCGCGGCCCTGCATCGCTTGCCCGTGCTATTCGTCATCGTCAACAACGCGATGTGGGGCGCGGTGCGGCGCGCGACGCTCGGCATGTACCCGCAGGGCGAGGCCTCGCGCAGCAACCGCCCGCCCTTCATCGACCTCGACGAATTGCCGGCCTTCGAACAGGTCTGCACCGCCGCCGGCGGCTACGGCGAGCGCGTCGAAGACCCGGCCGAATTGCCGGCCGCGCTGCAACGCGCGCTGCATGCCGTCAACGTAGAGAAGCGCCAGGCCCTCCTCAACGTCATCTGCCAAGGCGGCGGCGGGGGGTGAGAGCGGCCCGGCATGCCCGCAAGATCCCATGACTACGTCATCGTCGGCGCCGGCTCGGCCGGCTGCACCTTGGCGTGCCGGCTGACGGAAGACCCCGAGACCCGCGTGCTGCTGCTCGAAGCCGGCGGCTGGGACCGCGACCCATGGATAAAAATCCCGCTCGGCTGGGGCCGCATCCTCGAAAAGCGGCTGCACGATTGGATGTATTTCACCGAACCCGAGCCTAATGCCGATGGCCGGCGCATCGAATGCGCCCGCGGCAAGGTGATCGGCGGCTCGTCGTCGATCAACGCGATGGCCTATGTCCGCGGCAACCCCGGCGATTACGACCGCTGGGCCGCCTCGGGCCTGACCGGCTGGTCCTACGCCGATGTCCTGCCATACTTTCGCCGCCAGGAATCGTGGG
>DASYUS010000561.1:0-2584 GCA_036000945.1 Allostellaceae bacterium | reverse complement strand
GTAGCGGCCGCGGCGGACGAGCTGATGGCGACGCTGTTCGGGCGTCCAGGGCCGGTTCATCCGCGCCCGCACGATCGCCGGATAGGCCGCGAGAAACGCCTCGCCGACGGCGCGCACAAAGGCGAAATCGCGGGCCCGGTCGCCGCCGTCGAGATAGTCGAAAAAGATCCCCCCGGCGCCGCGCGGCTCGTCACGATGCGGCAGGTAGAAATATTCGTCGCACGAGGCCTTGAAGCGGGCATAGGACTGCGGATCGTAGCTGTCGCAGGCGGCGGCGAGCGCGGCGTGGAATTCTGCGGCGGCGTCGGGATCGGGGTAGATCGGCGTCAGGTCGGCGCCGCCGCCGAACCACGACTTGGTGGTAACAACGTGCCGCGTGTTCATATGCGCGGCCGGCACCAAGGGCGAGCGCAGGTGCGCCACCAGCGAGATGCCGCTCGCCCAGAACCGCGGATCGTCAGCGGTCCCGGGGATCTCGCTGCGGAATTCGGGCGCGAACTCGCCGAACACGGTCGAGACGTTGACCCCGACCTTCTCGAACACCCTTCCGTGCATGACCGCCATCGTGCCGCCGCCGCCGCCCGGCCGCTGCCAATCGGTGCGCAAGAAGCGGCCGGGCGGCAGCGCACTCGCATCGGGGCCGGCATAATCGTCCTCGACCGCCTCGAAGGCCGCGCAGATCCGGTCGCGCAGCACCGCGAACCAGGTTGCCGCTTCGGATTTACCGCCGGGTGCAGACATGCCACCCCTTCCTCGAACATGGCGCTGGAAAACTGGCGCCGGGCGGCGATATTGCCGAAGATCGCCGCGTTTGATAATGCGGTCGCGCTGGTGGAGCGGGCATGAAGCAGCATCGGGTGGCGATCCTCGGTGGCGCCGGGTTCATCGGGCGCTATATCGTCAAGCGGCTGGCCGAGCGCGGCGACGTGCTGACGGTCGGCGGGCGCAACGCCGGCGCGGCGAAATTCCTCAAGCTGAAGGGCGATGTCGGTCAGGTCGGGCTGGTCAACCTGTCGATCGCCGACGAGCATCTGCTGCCCGCGTTCGTCGCCGACGCCGACGCCGTCGTCAATCTCGTCGGCATTTTGCAAGAGCGCGGACGACAGCGCTTCGATCTGCTGCACCATGTCGCGCCGTCGCGCCTGGCGCGGCTGGCGCGCGAGGCCGGGGTCGAGCGCTTCGTCCACGTCTCGGCGCTCGGCGCCGACGCGCGGTCCACCTCGGTCTATGCCCGCACCAAGGCGGCCGGCGAGGCGGCGGTGCGCGATGCCTTTCCGACCGCGACGATCCTGCGGCCGTCGATCGTGTTCGGACCGGAGGACCAGTTCTTCAATCGCTTTGCCGCGATGGCGATGATCTCGCCGGTGCTGCCGCTGGTCGGCGGCGGCGAGACGCGGTTCCAGCCGGTCTATGTCGGCGACGTCGCCGACGCCGCGGTCCGCTGCATCGACGATTCATCGACGGCCGGGCGCACCTACGAGTTGGGCGGGCCGAAGATCTACACCTTCCGCGCGCTCGTCGAGCTGCTGCTCGCCGAGATCCGCCGCAAGCGCCTGTTGATCGACCTGCCGTTCGGGCTGGCGACGCTGCAGGCGCGGCTGATGTCGCTGTTGCCCAACCCGCCATTAACGCCGGACCAGGTCGAGCTGCTGAAACGCGACAACATCGTGTCGTCGGGCGCTTTGACCCTGGCGACGCTCGGCATCGAGCCAACCCCGGTCGAGGCGGTGCTGCCGAGCTATCTCGACCGCTTCCGCCGCGGCGGCTGGTACGCGCGCGAACGCATGATCTGACGCGGCGTTTGACCGGGGGTTTGACCAGGGGGCTTAACGATGGTTGCATGGCTGCGAGGGCTGCTGGTGGGTGCCGCCCCGATTATCATAGGTTTGGCAATGGGAGGCGCGGCGATGGCGGCCGATCTCGAAAACACGCTGTATGTGGATGTGCCGGCCGGGCGGGTGGTGATCGAAATGCGCCCCGACCTGGCACCCGGCCATGTCGCCCAGATCAAGGCGCTGGCGCGGCGCGGCTTCTACGACGGGGTGCCGTTTCACCGGGTGATCGACGGCTTCATGGCGCAGACCGGCGACCCGACCGGGACCGGCACGGGCGGCTCGGGAAACAAGCTCAAGGCCGAGTTCTCCAGCGAAAAGCATGTGCGCGGCGTGCTGTCGATGGCGCGCACCTCCGACCCGAACAGCGCCGACAGCCAGTTCTTCATCATGTTCGCGCCGGCCCCCTCGCTCGACGGCCAATACACGGTCTGGGGCAAAGTCGCCTCGGGGATGGAGTTCATCGACAAGGTCAAGAAGGGCGACCAGGCGCGCAACGGCGCCGTCAGCAATCCCGACAAGATCATCAAGATGCAGGTCGCCGCCGACGCGGAGAAGGCCGGCGGCAAGCCGAAATAACCAGCTCTCACCCCGACCCTCTCCCCGCCGGTGGGGAGAGGGAACGCGGTTGAAGCGGCGGGCAAATCCGTCGGAGAATGGTCTGGAAGACGCCGCCGCTCTCCCTCTCCCCGCGTGCGGGGAGAGGGTCGGGGTGAGGGGCAACGCGGAGGAAAAGAGATGGCTCAGCATCA
>DASYUS010000560.1:0-11411 GCA_036000945.1 Allostellaceae bacterium | reverse complement strand
GGTGCCCTCGCGCTGCATCTTCTTCTTGAGCACCCTGAGCGCCGAGTTGACGTCGTTGTCGCGAACAAAAACCTGCACCGCATCCTATCCCTTCCCTGTGACGAGCGGCGGCCCGGTTCGAGCCGCCGCGCGCGCCGCATTTGCCTGATTGCCTCAGAAGCCCATGCCGCCCATGCCGCCGTCGTGGTCGTGCGGCATCATCGCGGGTTTCGGCTCCGGCCGGTCGGTCACCATCGCTTCGGTCGTGATCAGGAGCCCGGCCACCGATGCCGCATCCTGCAACGCGACCCTGACGACCTTCGCCGGGTCGACGATGCCGGCGACGACCATGTCCTTGTAGTCGCCGGACTGCGCGTCAAAGCCCCAATTGGGGTCGCCCTTGTCCGCCAGCTTGCCGACGACGATCGAGCCGTCGGTGCCGGAGTTCTCGGCGATCTGCCTTACCGGTGCCTGCAGCGCCTTGCGGACGATCTGGATGCCGAACTTCTGGTCGGGGTTGGCGGGAGTGAGGCCGTCGAGCACCTTGCTCGAGAACAGCAGGGCGACGCCGCCGCCGGCGACGATGCCCTCTTCGACCGCCGCCTTGGTCGCATGCATCGCGTCGTCGACGCGGTCCTTGCGCTCCTTAACCTCGACCTCGCTGCCGCCGCCGACGCGGATCACCGCGACGCCGCCAGCCAGCTTGGCCAGCCGCTCCTGCAGCTTTTCCTTGTCGTAGTCCGACGTCGTCTCCTCGACCTGCGCCTTGATCTGAGCGATACGGGCGTTGATGGCATCCTTGGTACCGGCGCCGTCGATCACCGTCGAATTCTCTTTTTCAAGGCGGACGCGCTTGGCACGGCCGAGCATGTCGAGCGTCACGCTTTCGAGCTTGATGCCGAGATCCTCGCTGATCACCTGCCCACCGGTCAGGATCGCGATGTCTTCGAGCATCGCCTTGCGCCGATCGCCAAAGCCAGGCGCCTTGACCGCCGCCACCTTGAGCCCGCCGCGCAGTTTGTTGACGACGAGCGTCGCCAGCGCCTCGCCCTCGATATCCTCGGCGACGATCAACAGCGGCCGCGAGCTCTGCACCACCGCTTCGAGGATCGGCAGCAGCGGCTGCAGGCTCGACAGCTTGCTCTCGTGGAGGAGGATGTAGGGGTCGTCGAGCTCGGCGATCATCTTTTCGGCGTTGGTGACGAAATAGGGGCTGAGATAGCCGCGGTCGAACTGCATGCCCTCGACGACGTCGAGCTCGGTTTCGAGCGACTTGGCCTCCTCGACGGTGATGACGCCCTCGTTGCCGACCTTCCTCATCGCCTCGGCTAGCATCTTGCCGATTTCCTGGTCGCCGTTGGCCGAGATCGTGCCGACTTGGGCGATCTCGTCGTTGGTCGAGACCTTCTTCGAACGCTTGGCGATGTCGGCGACGATCGCCGCGACGGCGATGTCGATGCCGCGCCGCAGATCCATCGGGTTCATCCCGGCGGCGACCGCGCGCACCCCCTCGCGCACCAGCGCATGGGCGAGGATCGTCGCGGTCGTCGTCCCGTCGCCGGCTTCGGTGCTGGTTTTGCTGGCGACCTCCTTGACCATCTGGGCGCCCATGTTTTCGAACTTGTCGGACAGCTCGATCTCCTTGGCTACGGTTACCCCGTCCTTGGTGATCCGCGGCGCCCCATAGGATTTGTCGAGGACGACATTGCGGCCCTTCGGCCCGAGCGTTACCCGCACTGCGTTCGTCAGCGTGTCGATGCCGTGCAGCATGCGCTCGCGGGCGTCACTGCTCAGGCGAATATCCTTTGCCGCCATGGTTATCGTCCCTTCTTGAGATTGCCGGTTGCGGCTCGATCCGACGCCGCCTGAAGGCGGCATCTGTCGCACCGCCCATTCTGTCGTGCCGGTTATATGGGGTGTGGTCGATCGCGCACAATCGCGATTTCGCTCGGCGGTGGCCGCCCCGCGCATCCGAGCGTCAGTCCGGCTCGCGCGATCTAAATGCGCGCCACCGGGCGATCCGCCTATTCGTTCAGCGTTTTGCCGCGGCGCGCTGCAGCGCCTGGACGACGGCCGGCCGGCGGCTGTTCTCGGCCCAGCTCATTGCATCGCGTCCGGTGAAATCGGTCTTCCTGGCCATCGCCCCCTTGCCGAGCAACGCCTTAACGATGGCGATATTGCCGCGGCTCGCCGCGATCATCAGCGGCGTCATCCCGTTGCGGTTTTGCGGATCGACCGCGGCGCCGGCATCGAGCAGCAGCTGCACCATCTCGACGTGGTTGCGGTCGGTGGCGTAATGCAGCGCGGTGTTGCCGAGGCGGTCCTTGAGATCGAGATGAGCGTTTGCCTTGATCAGGATCGCTGCGATCTGCAGGTTGCCGTTGGTGGCAGCGATCTGCAGGCCGCTGCGGTCCTGGTCGTCGAGTTGGTTGGCGTCGTTGCCGGCGACCAGCAGTTGACGCACCTGGGCGGCGTCGTTCTGGGCCGCCATGCGCGCGATGTTGCTCCAATAGGTGCCGAAGAGGTTGATTTCGGCGCGGGCGCCGGCACCCGGCAGGAGCAGCAGCATGAGCGCCGCGCCGCCGAGCAGTCGGACCGAGCGAGGGGTCATGGCGTCCTCTGCGCGCGGGTCGAAGGGCCGCACCCGGCGAGCCAATCGAGCGCACCTTCGACCGTCTCGACTGCAGGGCCCGGTTCGGCCATCGGTCGGCGCACCATGATGACCGGGAGGCCGAGTTCGCGCGCGGCGATCAGCTTTGCTTCGGTGGCCGACCCGCCGCTCGCCTTGCACACCACGACATCGATCGCATGACGCTGCAATAGGTGCCGCTCGCCGACAACGCTGAACGGCCCGCGCCCGAGCACCAGCTCGTGCAGTGGCAACGGCAGCGGCGTCTGCGGCGGATCTATGAGGCGCACGACAAAACGCACCTCTGTGGCCCGCGAGAAGGCGGGCACCGCGCCGGCGCCGAGCGTCAAGAGAGCCCGCCGGCCGACGCGCCCGACCAGCGTCGCGGCGGCCTCGATGCTGTCAACCTCGATCCAGCGATCGAGCGGATGCCGGCGCCACGCCGGGCGCACGAGAGCGAGCCGCGGCACGCCGGTGCGGTCGGCGGCCAGACGAGCCGCGTGCGAAATCGTCACGGCGAACGGATGGGTCGCATCGATCAGCCGGTCGACATCGTGATCGGCGAGGTAGGAAGCGAGCCCCGCCGCCCCGCCGAACCCGCCGATCCGCACCGTCCCGGCGATCGGCCCGGGATGCCGCGTGCGGCCGGCGAGCGCCGTCGTCACCGCCATTCCATCGCCAAAGCGGACGAGCGCGCCGCGCGCCAGCGCCGCCGCTTCACCGGTGCCGCCGAGGATCAGCAAGTGCCGGCCGGTCATGATATCAGCTCGCATGACGCCGGCTGGAGGCGCGAGGTCGCGGCGTCGTCCGGCGCCCCGACATGCGCGAGAAATTCGCCGCGCCGATCGACGATCGCGACCTCGACCAGCGTGTTGCCGGCGAGCGTAGCCAGCGCCACCGCGCGCGCCTGACGCGCCACCGCCTCCGCCAGCCCGCTGCCCTGCTCGCCGGCGAGCGCGAGGATTTCGGCCGCGCTGTCGCTGCTGCTCGCCGCGGCGACCGAAGCGGGGTCGGCGCCGAGCGCCGCAAGGAGGCGGCCGAGCGCGGCGCCGTCGACCCGGTTGCGGCTCGAATGCAGATCGAGATGGCCCGCGGCGAGCTTGGCGAACTTGGCAAACCCGCCGGCCAGCGTCAGCCGCGCGACCGGGCGGCGGCGCAGGTATTTGAGGGTGCCGCCGACAAAATCTCCCATGTCGATGAGCGCCTGCTCGGGCAAGCCGTAGAGGCGCTGCACCGCGCGCTCCGAGGTCGCGCCGGTGGCGGCGGCGATGTGGTCGAGCCCGATGGCCCGCGCCACGTCGATGCCGCGGTGGATCGAATGAATCCACGAGGCGCACGAATAGGGCACGACGATCCCGGTGGTGCCGAGCACCGACAGCCCGCCGACGATGCCGAGCCTTGCGTTCATCGTCCGTTCGGCGAGGCGTTCGCCACCGGGGATCGCGATCGTAACGGTGACGTCGGGGGACGCTGTGCCGTTCGCCTCGGCGACATCGCAAAGCTCGGCGCGGATCATCGCGCGCGGCGCCGGGTTGATTGCCGGCTCGCCGATGGCCAGCACAAGGCCCGGCCGGGATACGGTGCCGACCCCCTCGCCGGCGCGGAACACCACGCCGGCTCCTGGTTCCGCCCAGGCCAGCTCGGCGACGATCAGCGCGCCATGCGTGACGTCGGGATCGTCGCCGGCATCCTTTACGATGCCAGCGCAGGCCGCGCCGGAGCGCAATTCGGCGCGCGCCAATGGAAAGCTCGCGCTGCCGCCGCGCGGCAGACGGATCGTCACGGGATCGGGAAAGCCGCCGGTCAACAACCCGGCAAACGCCGCGCGCGCCGCCGCCGCAGCGCAGGCGCCGGTGGTCCAGCCGCGACGAAGCGCCCCGGTCCGATCGCTTGCCATGATCGATCTTAGCAAAACCGGCGGCCCTGACTACCGTTCGGCGCGGCGGTTGTGTAGGTTTGCACGGTGATCGACAGCGCACGTCTTCACCTGCCGCAGTTTGCGCCGGGCAGCGTCTGGCTGGTCGGGGCCGGGCCGGGCGATCCCGGGCTCCTCTCGGCCCTGGCGCTCCATGCTCTCGATGAGGCCGACAGCGTCGTCTATGACGCGCTTGTCGATCCGCGCATCCTTGCGCTGGCGCGGCCGGGTGCGGCGCTCGAATCTGCCGGCAAGCGCGGCGGCAGGCCGTCGCCGAGCCAGCCCGACATCTCGGCCCGGCTGATCCGGCTGGCTCAAGAGGGGCATCGGGTGCTGCGCCTCAAGGGCGGCGACCCCTGCGTCTTCGGGCGCGGCGGCGAGGAGGCCTTGGCGCTGGCCGAAGCACGCATCCCGTTTCGCATCGTGCCCGGCATCACCGCGGGGATTGGCGGGCTCGCCTATGCCGGCATTCCGGTGACCCACCGCGACATCGCCTCGGCAGTCACCTTCGTCACCGGGCACGACCGCGCCGGCGCCGTGCCGGAGACGCTGGACTGGGCGGCGATCGCCCGCGGCTCGCCGGTCATCGTCCTCTACATGGGATTGAACCACCTCGCGCGCATCGCGGCGCGGCTAATCGCGGCCGGACGGCAACCGGACGAGGCGGTTGCGATCATCAGCAAGGCGACGACCCCGGCCCAGCGCGTTCTCGTCGCTACCCTGGAGGACGCCGCCGCGACGGCCGCCGCATCGGCGATCGAGGCGCCGACGATCATCGTCATCGGCGAGGTGGTCCGGCTGCGCGCCGCGCTCGACTGGCTGGGCGCCCCCGCCGTAGCGCCTGAGTGAAGCGTCCCCTTTTCTTCGTCATGGCCGGGCTTGACCAAACGACTGTCCGGCTCCGCGCCAACGATTCAAGAGTGAGGCTTTGGCGACAGACAGATCAGTCTAATCCTTCGAAGGGGTGTCAAAAAAGAACAGCGCCACGAGCATTCCGATACCAAAGCAAACAACCGCCGAGATCCCTACCCCGATGATCGGAAGCCATTCCATTGGCGCGGACTCCGAGAAGCATCGAGGCGCGAGGACGAGTACCCCGATGGTTGGCAGCCAGATCATCGCCCCGTTCGAAGAAACACGGCGGTTCGGGGCGATTATTCGAAATGCCTAGGGACACGACCCTAAAGGCGCTAACAGCCTATCCTAATGGATAAGTATGGTGCCAGCGATTTTGGACGGCCCCAGGGGCAGCTGCCTTAGTCAGAGGGGAAGGGTCAATTCGATGAAAATCGGCTGCAGCCCTATTGTTGCAGCGCGTCGGGGAAGGCCAGATTGAAGTCGAGTTCGACGCTCGGCTTGCGGAACGAGTCGGGAACCGGCGGAAAACGGCCGACGGCGACAACCATCTGCCCGATCCGCGCGTCGATGTCGGGATAACCCGAGCTGTGCTTGACCGAAACCCGGCTGATCGTGCCATCCTCGAAAACCAGGACCGAGAGGATCGTGCGGCCGCGCCTGCCGGCCAGGAACGACAGCGGCAGAAGGTCGAAATGGCCGCGTGTCAGGGTGACCAGATAGTCGAGGTAATCGCCACGGCTGGCACTGGGGCCGGGCGCCCCCGGCTCGCGTGGCGCCGGATTTGACGCCTGTTGCGGCGGGCTCGCCGCCGCCGCGGCCGCCGGAGCCGCAGGCGCCAGCGGGGTGGGAGGCGGCGGGGCTGCCGCTACCGGTTTCGCCGCGGGCTGCGGCGGCGGTTGCGGTTTGGGCGGCGGCCTCGCCGCCGCAACCGGCGGCGGAGACCGCTCCGGCGGCGGCGCGGCGGCGGCGCGATCGGCCGGCGCCGTTTCGCTGGTGCTCTCCGACGCCGACTGGGCCGGCTGCGGCTCGTCCGCGGCCTCGTGCGGTTTTTCGAGCACCAGCTGCACCGGGATGGCGCCGGAAACCTCTGCCGGCGCGCCGTACCCGACGAGCAGCCCGAGCAGCACCAAAAGATGCACCCCGAGCGAGCCCAGGAGGCCAGTCGCGGAAGCCGGCCGACGCAGCGCCGGCAGCGGCTCATCCGGCGCCTCCTCGCCGCGGTCCGGATCGAGTTGCCGGAGCGCCTCGAACTCGGCAAACGGTGCCGAGTCGGCCACCGCCGCTTCCTCCAGTTCGAGGAAAATCGGCTCCAGGCGATCGTCATCGGCCGGCCAAATCGGCGCCGTATTGATCTCGAACGCTTCGCGGAGTTCGTCCGGTTGCACGCAAGGTCCTCGCGAGAAAAACGTTCGACTGTCAACGGACGATGCCGGATCACCCTGATCTGTGACGGATCTACACGCTCGGCATATTCGGTAGCGATCTATTCGGACTAATTCTGTAGCAACCCGGTGGGAAAGGGAAAATTATATTGCAGCAGCAGGTTCGGTCGCTGAATCCATTGCGGCAGCGGTGGGAATCGCCCGACCGCGGCAACCATCCGCTCGACCCGGGCGTCGATATCGGGATAGCCCGAACTTTGCGCGACCGCGATGCGCCCGATCGTTCCGTCGCCGTAGACGAGGATGTTGAGCGTCGTCACCCCGCGTCGGCCGCCGACTAGCGAGATCGGCACCAGGTCGCGATAACGCATGATCAGCATCTTGCAATAGGCGAGGTATTCATCGCGGGTCGCCGCCGGCCCGGGCAGACTCGCCACTCGCGACGCCGGATGCTGGGTTGGCGCCCGCTTCGTGACGACGGCACGCTTTGCCTGCGGCGTGGCGAGCGGCGCGGGCGCAGGCTCTTCCGGCGGCGCAGCGGGCTCCGCCGGCGGCGCCGGTTTCGGTAGCGCCGACACCAGCTCGTGCGGAGGGACGCGGCTCGACGGCGGCAGCACGGCGGCAATCACCGTCTCCTCCAGACGGTCGCCTGCCGGCTCCGGCTTGGCGGCAGGCTCCGCCGGCTTTGCCGTCACCTCGCCGAAATCGTCGGAGGCAAGCCGGCCCGGAGGGGGCGCCTTCTGGGGCGGCGGCGGTGCGGCAGGCGGAGGTTCGAACACCAGATTCACCGGGATCGGCCGGGCGGTCTCGGCCGGCGCGCTGCCCAGCTGCAGCAGCAGCAGCGCCGGCAGCAGATGGACGCCGAGCGAGCCGGCCAGCCCGACCACGAAGCCGCGCCGCTGTTGCCCGGCCGGCGGCTCCGCCGGCTCCGGCGTTGCCCGCCCGGGGTCGAGCCGCCGCGGCTCGGCAACTTCGCCGGGAAACGCCATCGCGGCCGGGGCCGGCTCGGACCGCTCGGCGTCGGGCGGGGTGGCCGCCACCGTCATTCGCGGGCGGCGAGGTCGAGCCAGGCGGCCTCGTCGAGCGTCGCCACGCCGAGCGCGGCGGCGCGCGTCGCCTTCGATCCCGCATCAGCGCCGATCACGACATAATCGGTCTTCGAGGATACCGAGCTGACGACATTGGCGCCGAGCGCCTCGGCCCGCGCCTTGGCTTCGGAGCGGCTCATCGATTCGAGGCCGCCGGTAAAGACGATCGTCTTGCCGGCGAGCGGCGAGGCCACCCGCCTGCTCGGCGCCGCGTAGTCGAGCACGCTGACCTCGCCGGCGAGGTCGTCGAGGATATCCCGGTTATGCTGCTCGGCGAAAAACCCGACGATGTCGGTCGCCATATCCTTGCCGATGCCGTGCACGTCGAGAAGGCCGGCGCGCGCCGCGCTCTCCGGCTCGCTTGCGGCCTCCATCTCGCGCCGCCATTCGGCAAGCGAGCGGTAATGGCGCGCCAGGAGCCGCGCCGTCGCCTGACCGACCTGCGGGATGCCGAGTGCGTTGATGAAGCGATCAAGCGCGATGCGCCTTCGTTCATCGATCGCGGCGATCAGCTTGCTGGCACTGACCATGCCCCAGCCTTCGCGCCCCGCAATGACCTCCGCCTTCAGCCGGAAGATGTCGCCGGGCCGGCGAATGAGGCCGTCCCGCCAGAATTCGGTGATGTGCCTCTCGCCGAGCCCCTCGATATCGAAGCAGTCGCGCGAGACGAAATGCTTCAGCCGCTCAACCGCCTGGGCGGCGCAAATGAGGCCGCCGCTGCAGCGCCAGACGGCCATGCCCTCCTCGCGCACCGCAAGGCTGCCGCAGACCGGGCAATGATCGGGGAATTTGTAGGGCTTGACGTCGGGCGGCCGGCGGTCGAGCACGACCCCGACGATCTGCGGGATCACGTCGCCGGCGCGCTGGACGACGACGGTGTCGCCGATCCGCACATCCTTGCGGGCGATCTCGTCGGCGTTGTGCAGCGTCGCGCGCTGCACGACGACGCCTCCGACCGTGATCGGCTCGAGCATCGCGGTCGGAGTCAAGGCGCCCTGGCGCCCGACGGTGATCATGATATCGCGCATCACCGTCTGTGCCTGTTCGGCGGCGAATTTATGCGCCAGCGCCCAGCGCGGCGCCCGGCTGCGCATGCCGAGCCGCTGCTGCAGCGCGAGGTCGTTGATCTTGTAGACGACGCCGTCGATGTCGTAGGGCAGCGCGCTGCGGTGCGCGGCGATCTCCCGGTAATAGGCGAGCACCGCCTCGACGCCGCGGCACAACCGCGAGTGTTCGTTAACGGTAAACCCCCACTCGCGGAAGCGCGCCAAGGTCTCGGCATGGGTTCGGGCAACTGGCCCGCTCGCCTCGCCCCAGGCATAGGCGAAGAATTTGAGCGGCCGGCGCGCGGTGATCGCCGAGTCGAGCTGGCGCAGCGAGCCGGCGGCGACGTTGCGCGGGTTGGCGAAGACCGGCTCGCCGGCGGCCTCCCGCTCGGCGTTGACGGCGAAAAACCCGGCCCGCTCCATGTAGACTTCGCCGCGGATGTCGATGATGTCGGGCCAGCCTTTCCCGGCGAGCTCGGCCGGGACGGTCTTCAGGGTGCGGATGTTCGCCGTCACGTCCTCGCCGGTGACGCCGTCGCCGCGCGTCGCGCCGAGGACGAGCCGGCCGCGCTCGTAGCGCAGCGACGCGGAGAGTCCGTCGATCTTCGGCTCGGCCATCACCTCGATCGCATCCTCGGCGACCAGCGCCAGATCCTCCGGCCGCCGGAAGAAGTTGCGTACCGTGGCGAAGAAATCGCGCACATCCTCTTCGGCGAAGGCGTTTTCCAGCGACAGCATCGGCACCGGGTGGGTGACCTTGGCAAAACCGCTTGCCGGGGCGGCCCCGACCCGGCGCGACGGGCTGTCGGTGCGGATCAACTCCGGGAACCGCGCCTCGATCGCCGTATTGCGCCGGCGCAGCTCGTCGTACTCGGCGTCGGAGATCTCCGGCGCGTCCTTGGCGTAATAGAGCTGGTCGTGGTGCAGGATCGCGGCGGCCAGCTTTTCCAGCTCTGCCGCCGCCTCCGCCTCGCTCAGCCGCTCCACCGCAGGCGCTTCGGCCGTCTTCACGGCTGCGCCCCGGCGATGAGGCTGGCCGCCGCGGCGCGCGCCTCGGCGGTGACGATGCTGCCGGACAGCATGCGCGCGATCTCCTCCTGCCTGGTGTCGCCGTCGAGCTCCTCGACCCGGGTCACCGTGGCGCGCTCGGCCTGCCGCTTGGCGACCCGCCAGTGATGCGCGCCGCGCGCGGCGACCTGCGGCGAATGGGTAACGACGAGCACCTGCAACCGAGCTCCGAGCCGCTGCAAGCGCTCGCCGACCGCCGCCGCGACGGCGCCGCCGATGCCGCTGTCGACCTCGTCGAAGATCAGCGTCGGCACCGACGAGGTGCCGGAGAGCACGAGCTTCAGCGCCAGCATGAACCGCGACAACTCGCCGCCCGAGGCGATCCGCGCCAAGGGGCCGAACGGTGCCCCCGGATTGGTCGCGACCTCGAAATGCACGCGCTCGACGCCATTCTCCCCCCATTCCGCCTCGCCCAGCGGCGTCAGCACGGTGCGAAACCGCGCCTTGTCGAGCCGCAGCGGCTTCAGCTCGGCGGCAATGGCGGCATCGAGCCGGCGCGCCGCACGCTCCCGGCCGCGCGACAGGGCGGCGGAAGCGGCGATATAGCCGGCGCGGGCTGCCGCCGCTTCCTCTTCGAGCGCGGCGACATTCTCGGCGCCGGTCTCGATCGCGGCCAGCCGAACACCCAATTCCTCGCGCAGAAGCGGCAGGTCGGCGACCATGACGCCGTGCTTCCTCGCCGTTGCACGCAGCGCGAAGAGCCGCTCCTCGATCTCTTCGAGGATGCGCGGGTCGAGTTCGAGCGCCTGCGCCGCGCCGGTCAGCGCGGCGAGCGCCTCGGCGGTTTCGGCTTCCGCCCGCTCGGCCGCGGCGAGAGCGCCATCGAGCATCCCCTGGGCGCGGTCGCGGATGCGTTCGAGCCGGCGAAGCGCGCGCGCCAAATTCTGCTGCGCGCCGTCCTCGCCGTCGATCTCGGCGAGCGCCTCGCCGATCGCCTCGCCGAGGCGCTCGGCGTTCTGCAATAGGGCGCGCCGGGCGCCGAGCCGCTCCTCCTCGTCGCCTTCCGGCGCCAGCGCGTCGAGCTCGGCGCGGTGGTGGCGCAGCAGATCCTCCTCTTCCCGGCTTTCGGCGAGCCGGCGCGCGGCTTCCTCGACCCGCACCCGCGCCGCCCGCCACTCCCGCCACGCGGCGGCAAGCGCGGCGAGTGCCCCCGCGTGGCCGGCAAATTCATCGAGCAGCGCGCGGTGCGTTGCCGGGTCGAGGAGGCCGCGCTGCTCGCCCTGCCCCTGGATCTCGACGAGGCTGTCGCCGAGCTCGCGCATGAGGCCGACGCTCGCCGGCTCGTCGTTGACAAAGGCGCGGCTGCGCCCGTCGGCGGCGACGAGGCGGCGCAGCACGATCGCGCCGGCGAGGTCGACGGCAATCCCGGCCTCGCGCAGGGTCGCCGCAGCCGGGTGGCCCGGTTCGATGACAAATTCCGCGGGGACGACGGCCTCTCCGGCGCCC
>DASYUS010000559.1:0-3188 GCA_036000945.1 Allostellaceae bacterium | reverse complement strand
GCCGGCATGACCGACCGTTTCGCCCTCGACGAGCATCGCCGGTTGTTCGATACCTACGCTCCGGTATGACCAAATTCCGATGACCGACATTTTCGGCGATTTCCACCGGCTCATCATTGCTGCGCTCGACGATCTGGCGGTGGCGGGGGCGCTGCCGGCGGGGCTCGATTTCGCCCGCGTCGCGGTCGAGCCGCCGCGCGATCCGGCGCATGGCGATCTCGCCACCAACGCGGCGATGGTCCTGGCGGGTGCCGCGAAGCAGAACCCGATGGCGCTCGCCGAGCGCATCGCCGCGGCGCTCGGCCGCCACGAGCTTATCACCGGCGATTACCGCGGCCGCGGTTTTACGGTCGCGGCGGCGCGGCCCGGTTTTCTCAACATCCGGCTCGATCCGCAGATCTGGCACGCGCAGCTGCGCGCCATCCTCAAGGCCGGAACGGCGTACGGCGACTCTGCGATCGGCGCCGGGGAAAAGGTCAACATCGAATTCGTCTCGGCCAACCCGACCGGGCCGATGCATGTTGGGCACGGCAGGGGCGCGGTGGTCGGCGACGCGCTCGCCGCGCTTCTCGCTAAGGCCGGATTTGCGGTGCACCGCGAATACTACATCAACGACGCCGGCGCCCAGGTCGATGCGCTGGCGCGCTCGGTCCACCTGCGCTACCGCGAGGCACTGGGCGAAGCGATCGCGACAATCCCCGAGGGGCTCTACCCCGGCGAATACCTGGTCGCAACCGGCCGCGCGCTGGCCGAGCGCGACTGCGAGCGTTGGCTCGGCCGTCCCGAGGCGGAGTGGCTCGGCCCGGTGCGCGAATTTGCCGTCGCCGAGATGATGGCGCTGATCCGCGCGGACTTGGCTCAGCTTGGCATCGGCTTCGATGCGTTTGTCTCGGAACGCGATCTGGTGGCAAGCGGGGCGGTCGATGCCGGGCTTGCGGCTCTCGCCGCGCGCCGGCTGATCTATGAAGGCGTGCTGGAACCACCGAAGGGCAAGCTGCCCGACGATTGGGAGCCGCGGCCGCAAACCCTCTTCCGCGCCACGCAATTCGGCGACGAGGTCGACCGGCCGCTGAAGAAATCGGACGGGTCGTGGACCTACTTCGCCGCCGACATCGCCTATCACCATGACAAGTTCCGCCGCGGCTTCAACAACCTGATCGACATCTGGGGGGCCGACCACGGCGGCTACGTCAAGCGGATGCAGGCCGCGGTCAAGGCGCTGAGCAAGGACAAGGCGACGCTCGACGTCAAGCTCTGCCAACTCGTCAACCTCTTCGACAAGGGCGAGCCGGTGCGCATGTCGAAGCGCGCCGGCACGTTCGTGACGCTGCGCGAAGTCGTCGACGAGGTCGGCAAGGACGTCTTCCGCTTCATCATGCTGACGCGCAAGAACGACCAGGCGCTCGAATTCGACTTTGCCAAGGTCACCGAGCAGTCGAAGGACAACCCGGTCTTTTACGTGCAATACGCCCATGCCCGCGCCGCCTCGGTAATGCGCCATGCGGCCGACCAATTGCCGCCCGAACGGCTAACCGACGCAGCGCTGGCGGCGGCGCCGCTCGACCGGCTCGCCGACCCCGCCGAGCTGGCGCTGATTCGCCTCCTGGCCGGCTGGCCGCGCGTCGTCGAGGGCGCCGCCGAGGCCCACGAGCCGCACCGTATCGCGTTTTTCCTGCAGGAGGTGGCGGCGCAGTTCCATGTTTTGTGGACCAAGGGTAGGGACGAGGCGACGCTGCGCTTCCTGATCGCGGCCGACCCGGAGGTGACCTGCGCCCGCCTCGCGCTGGTGCGGGCCTGCGCCCTCGTCATCGCCTCGGGGCTGGCGGTCTTCGGGGTCGAACCGGTGGAGGAGATGTGACGATGCGGCAGGCGCTCGGCGACTACGACGACCGCAACGACAACCTCGGCCTGGTCGGCGACGACCGGGCCGGCGAGTTCGCCCGGCCGGAACGACGGTTGCCGATGATGCTGCTCTCGCTGTTTGTCATGGCGCTGTTCGCCGGTGCGCTGTGGTTCGCCTATGTTCAGGGGACGCATCATCCGGCGGCGCCCGCCGCGGGCGACAAGGTGCCGCTGATCCGCGCCGACGACCGCCCGACCAAGGTGCGCCCGGACCAGCCGGGCGGCATGCCGATCCCCGACCAGAACGTCTCGATCTACAACGAGAAGCCAGGTGGACCGCCAGTGGAGAAGCTGCTGCCGGCGCCGGAGCAGCCGATGCCGCGCCCGGTACCCGCAGCCAAGGCGCCCGCCGCACCGGCGCCGCCCTCGGCGAACTCGCCGATGATCATCGCACCAGCCGCACCGAGAGCCGCCTCCGCTGCCGACCGGCCAGGGCCGACCCCCGCATATACCGCCAGGGCTCCCGCGGCGGCGGCGCCCAATCCCAAGGCGACAGCAGCGTCGGCACCGCCGGCTGCAAACGGCAAGCGGGCACCGATCCGGGTGCAGCTCGGCTCGCTGCGCAGCCCGGATGCCGCCCGCGCCGAATGGGCGCGCCTCAAGCGCGAGCAGCCCGATCTCCTCGGCAAGCTCACGGCGGTGGCGGTGCGCGCCGACCTCGGCGACAAGGGCATCTTTTATCGCATCGAGGCCGGACAATTCAGCGATCCCGCCGCCGCCAACCGGCTTTGCGGCGAGCTGAAGCGGCGCAAGCTCGGGTGCACCGTTGCCCGATGAAGCGGGTGGCTCGGCCGAGCGGCGCCCGCGCGCGATTGTGCTGGGCTGCGCCGGTGAGCGGCTGAGCCGCGAGGAACGCCGGTTTTTTACCGCCGCCGACCCGCTCGGCTTCATCCTGTTCCGGCGCAATTGCCGGTCGCGCGAGCAGCTGCACGCGCTGGTTGACGACCTGCGCGGCTGTATCGCGCGGCAGGATGCTCCGGTGTTGATCGATCAGGAGGGCGGCCGGGTGGCCCGATTGGCGCCGCCGGAATGGCGTACCTATCCGGCGGCGGCGCGACTCGCGGCGCTGCCCGACCCGCTCGCCGCCGAGGCGGTGCGGCTCGACGCCAGGCTCATCGCCGACGACCTTGCCACGCTCGGCATCACTGTCGATTGCGCGCCTGTGCTCGACCTGGCGGTGCGCGAAGCCGACCCGGTGATCGGCGACCGCGCCTTCGGCAGCGAGGCGGCGCGGGTGGCGCAGCTCGGCCGGGTGTTCTGCGAGGGGCTGCTCGCCGGCGGCGTTC
>DASYUS010000558.1:0-1835 GCA_036000945.1 Allostellaceae bacterium | reverse complement strand
CAACCGGTCCGGCGCCCCATTCTGCGGGTGGCGCAGGTTCCACCCGGTATGGGTGGCGAGCGGCACCGTAACATCGGGGAGGCGGATGCCGCTCACCTCGTTGCCGTCGGCATCGACGGCCGGGACGAAATGCGGGTAGGGAACGCCCTCGATCGGGGGCAGCGTCGTCGCGATCCCGTTCGCCGCATCCGGGCCAAAATCGAGCCGAACGACCTCGGGCGGATGCGCCGGAAACCCGACCCCGGGGAGCGCGACAAAGACGCCGCGCACCTGCCGCGGTGCGACGGCCGTACCGTCTGCCAGACGCGGATAGCGGCTCGGCGGCGGCTCCTCGCCGTCGCTGACCCATCGGTCCATCCGCACCAGCGCGTTGCGCAGCAGCGGGTTGTAGTCGACCGAGCCCAGCGGCTGCTGGCCGCGCGACCCGTCCATCGGGTTGATGTCGCTGAGCGGCAGGCCGGCGGCAGAATGCTGCGTCCCGGCAAAGTGATAGAACCGCGACGTCGCGATCGGCTCGACGTCGCGGGCCCCCTCGGCGTCGGTGTGGATGAGCGAGGCGTCACCGCGCCAATATTCGGTCGACGAGTTGGTGAAGAAGATTTTTGGCACGCGGCGTCGCGCCGCGAGCCGCTTGAGGAGGCCGTCGCGCCGCCCGGTGACCGCGTCGCTGCTTGGCTCCTCGTTGAACGGGAAGGCGTTGCTCATCGTCGGGTGCAGCGAGGCTGAGGGCTGGCCGAAGCGCTGGTTGAAGTCGCCGCCGCGCTTGCCGCCGGCGATGTGGACGAGCATGCCGTCGAACACGAGGCGTCCCGCCTCGTCCTCGTTGAGGCCGAGGTAGAGGAACTGACGCAGGTAGCGCCCGCTCTGCGACGCGCCGAACGCATAGGCGCGCTGAGCGTCGCCGGCGCAGGGATTACCCTCCCCGGCGCCGCCGTGGCGCAGAAAGGCGACGCAATCGCGCGCCGCCAGGAGGCCGAGCCCGATCACCGGGGCGCCCGTCGTCGCATAGATCACATGGTAGATTTTGCCGGGCTCGAAGCCGGCGGCGAGATGCACATGGTTTGGGTCGGGCACGACGTGCCCCGCCACCAGCCGGGCGAACGGCCACTCGCTCCGGGGGATTGTCCGCGGCGGCGCGCCATCGCCGTCGCGCACCAGCAGAACGGCCTCCGGGTCGGCGAGATTGTTGCTCGGATAGGCACGGTGCGCCCGGTCCGAGAGCAGCTGCACCCGGGTCGGCGCGTTGGGCTGGAAGCTGACGATCAGCCGGCCAGAAACGGGACGGCCGGCCCCCTCGGCCTCCGGCACCGTGACGCGCATCAGTCCCTCGACCGGAGGCACGTCGTGCTGCCAGCCGCACCAGACGACGGTATAGCCGTGGCGCATCAGGAAGCCGTCGCCGGGATCGGTCGGCGCGCCCGGGTTGATCGGCCGCGGCACGCGGTTGAAGGTTGAGAGCGCCAGCCGGTTGCCGCGGTTCGGCACGTCGAACAAGAGCCGGTGATTGCCGCGCGCAGGGTCTTCCGGCGTCAGGATGCGGATATCTGCCGAGAAATGCACGAGCCCGTCGCCGCCACGCGACGCCAGCCCGATATCGGTGATGACGCGGTTGCGCGGATGCGCCGGGTCGACGGCAAAATGCGCCGTCCCGTCGAGCTGCCGATAGCCCCCGACAGCGCCGAACTCGCGCCCGCCGGCGAGCGGCACGCGGCTCTTCACCTCGATCCCGACAACAGCCATCGCCCGCCTCCTTATTCTCTGATGCGGGAACGCTGCCTGCGCCCCGCCGCCATGTAAAGCCCCTCTCCCGCATTGCGGGAGAGGGAGGGGCCCGC
>DASYUS010000557.1:0-2448 GCA_036000945.1 Allostellaceae bacterium | reverse complement strand
TCCCATCTTCTTCGGAGGCGGCACCGAAACGCGTCAGCAGCTGTAGGTGGCATTCCAACAGCGCCGCGCAGTCGGGAGCGATCACCCCCGCCTCGACCACCTCGGCGATCGCGAACGGCACGTCCGGGTCGACGATACCCAGCACCGCTTCGAGCGCGACCGAGGCGATCAAAGCATCGAGCAGGAGGGCGTGTTCGCCGCGGCGGGCGGCGACAGTCGCCGGCACGTCGACGAGCCGTCCAACAATCTCGCCAATTTGGTCGAGCACGGCGGGACTCTCCGTTTCGGCGAGCGGCGCCGGAACGAGGTCGATGCGCAGCGCGCTGTCCGCGGGCGCGCCTCGCCGGGTCAGCTCGACCCGCCGGAACCAGCAATCGGCAAGCTCGCCGACGATGTCCCCCGCGGCATCGTAGAGGGCGATGTCGGCGGAGGCCGAGCGCGTGCCGAGACGCGTGACGCGGAGCCGGGCGCGACGGGGCGCCCGCCCGAATGGGCTGGCGATGCGCACTCGGCCGAAACGCCAGGGCAGGAAGCTGACGCCCTCCAACTCGCCGCCCCGGTCGGCGATCAGCGCGAGCAATGCCTGCAGCGCGCCATCGAGCAATGCGGGGTGGATCAGGTATTGATCGACCGGCTCGTCGATGACCGACGGATCGAGGTGGGCCAGCGCCTCGTCGGCACCCAGCAGCTCAATGTTCGCCACCGTACGGAACTGGGGCCCGTAATCGAGCCCAAGCTGAGCGGCAAGGGCATAGAGCGTCGCGCCGTCGACCTCGCCTTCGGCGACCGCGGGCTCGGCAAAGAGCGGCGCGGCCTGCTGTTCCCCGGCGGTCGCCAAGCGCGCGACGGCATGCAGCGTCGGGGGCTCGTCGACCAGACGCGGCCGACTGCTCAGCTCCCAATCGCCATCCTCCCCGGCAACGACGGTGCGGACCTCGCGCGACCGCCCCTTGTCGAATGGCAGCGGCCGGCGCAGCTCGACATCGACGACTTCGAGGGCGCGCGCCTCCGGCCGCCGCAGCCGCGCCGCTGCCAGCGCCATCTCGACGACGGCGGCGGCCGGCAGCACCGGCATGCCTTCGACTGCGTGATCGGCAAGCCACGGCAGCACCTCGGGACCGAGATGGTTGAGCCAGAACGGCACCGGCCCGTGCTGGCGAAACCCGAGCAGCGGATGGTCGAACGGCGGGTTGGCCGGATTGCTGCCCTCGACCGTCCGCTCGAACCAGAAGTGCTCCTTCTGCCACGGATACAGCGGCAGTCCGCGCGGATCGGTGGGTCCATCGAACCGCTCGGCGCCGGTGATGTCGTACCCCGCCACGTGACAGCGTGCGGCGATTGCCGGAAACGGATCCTCGCCCCCCTGCCGGCGGGCCAATGTCGCCAGGACGCGGCCCTGACCCTCCGCCGCGCGCAGCGCGTCGTGCAGATAGGCCTGCAGAACCGGGTTCGCGCCGATCTCGACAAACACCCGGAAGCCGGCATCGACGAGGCCAGCCATCCCGTCGGTGAAGCGGACCGGGCTGCGGATGTTGCGCCACCAGTAATCGCCGTCGAGGAGTCCGCCCGCGACTGGGTCGCCGGTGACGGTCGATATCAGGAGCGCGCGCGGCGGGGCAGACGACAGCCCGGCAAGATCGTCGAGCAAACCGTCGCGGATCGGGTCCATCGCGGCGGAATGGAAGGCGAAATCGAGATCGAGCGGGCGACAGGCGAGGCCGCGGCGGCGCGCCTCCGCAGCCACGCGGTCGATCGCCTCCTCCGGGCCGGACAGCGTCACCGACTGCGCGGCGTTGATCGCTCCGATTTCGAGCGGGCTGCCGATCTCGTCGAGCAGTTCGCGGGCCGCCGTGCTGCCCAGCGCCAAGGCCGCCATGCGGCCGTTGCCCCGCGTCCGCTCCTGGTGGCGGCTGCGCGCCACGACGACACGCGCGGCGTCGCCCAGCGACAGGGCGCCTGCAGCCCATGCGGCGGCAATCTCGCCGACGCTGTGGCCGATATGGCCGGCCGCCTCGATCCCGAGGCCGCACAGGACCTCGACGATGCCGACCTGGATGGCGAATAAGAGCGGCTGGGCGATATCGGCGTGCACCAGTTGCTCGGCCTCGACGCCGTGCTCAAGCATCTCGGCAACCGACCAGCCGAGCGCCGGCCGCAGCGCGCCGTCGACCTCGGCGATCGCCGTGCGAAAGGCCGCGCTCACATGATAGGTCTGACGGCCCATTTCCGGCCATTGCGCGCCGTTGCCGGAGAACACGAAAGCGAGCTTGCCGTCGCGCACCGCCGTGCCGCTGATTGCGGCCGGGGTTTCCGCGCCGGCGACGAAATCCGCGAGGGCGGCTAGAATCTCGGTCTTATTGTCGCCGAGCGCGACAAGGCGCTGCGGGTGCTGGTCGCGGCGCCTGGCAGCGGCGCGCAGCAGGACCGGCGCCCGTTCCGGTGGGGCCG
>DASYUS010000556.1:0-15375 GCA_036000945.1 Allostellaceae bacterium | reverse complement strand
TTCGGCGCCTGCATCCGCGCCACCACGCCCTCCGCCTGCTCGGCCGCGGCGGCCACATCGTCGGGAAATTCCGCCAGCGCCTTCTCCAGCCCGGCCCGCCGCGCCAGCAACTCGATCGTCGCCTTGTCCATGATCCCGCCTCCTCGGCCTGTTCAATCGAGGTCGCGTCAGGCGATCCGACGCGCCTGCCATCGGCCGGTGCCGAACTGCGTCCGGTTGACGATGCCGGCGTTCTGGTCGCTGGCGGCGCCGAGCGCGACGCTGCCCTCCATCAGGCCGTCGGCGACCCGGCCCTCGAAGCGGAAGGAAAGCGTGCTCGCCTCGTAGCGCCCGTCGAAGGCAAAGCGGATCAGCCCGGCCTCGACCATGCCGGTAACCGGCCCCGCGAATTGCGCCGAACGCTGATCGCCGGCGAGGACATCGTCCTGCTGCCGCAGCGCGAGAGTGTGGGTGCGCGCGCCGTGCAGGAAATCGACCTGCAATTCCCACTCGCCGGCAACCTGCAGCACCGATGCCGGGCTGGCGGGCGGCCGGTTGGTCAGCGAGGCCCGGAGCGCGGCAACGACGGCGTCGCCGACCACCGCCGCCTCGCCGGGCTGTAACTGAAACGGATCGACCGCGATGGCGTTGCCGGTCGCGCTGTTGTCGTCGAGCATGACCCGCGGCTCGCCGTCGAGCACCGCCTGGCGCAGCGCCAGGCCGTCGAGCGGGAAGCGGTCGCGGTCCCACACGATCCTCAGCCGCGGCACGCGATCGACACCGTGCGGCTCCTCGAATTCGCTCGTCACCCCGTCGAGTTGGCCGAGGCGCTCGGCGAGCGTCGCTAGGTCGGCGTCCCATTTCTGACGCTCGGCCGCTGGGTCGCGCGCCTCGAACCAGTGTTCGAGCGCGGCGATGACACCGACGATGTCCTCCTTCGACACCTTCATCGGCCGGCCCAATGCCTGATGTGGCGAGCCGTTGCGCCACGCCGCCTGGCAGAGCCGCTTGTCGCCGAGCAGGAGGCCGCTCGTCTGCGGCCCGCGCAGGAATTTGCCACCGCTGTAGATGACGAGATCGGCGCCGCGCACGAGCCACGGGCTCGGCCGCTCGATATGCTCGGAGGCGGCATCCACCATGATCGGGATGCCGCGCGGGCGGACGACTGCGGCGATCTCCTCGAGCCGCACGCCGGAGAGATGCTCCTGCTTGCCGAGCAGCACGACCATCGCGACCGGCTCTAGGAGCGCCTTCTCCAGCTCGGTGCGCGTGTCGATCTCAACGATGCGGCAGCCGATCATCCTGACCGCCTGGTCGTAAGCGAAGCGCTGCTTCGCCGGGATGACGACGCGGTTGACCATGCCGTCGGTAAACGGCAGGCGCAGCATCCGCACCGGATCGTTGCCGGCGACGCAGGCCGCGGTGCCGAGCGCCACCGCGGCGGCGCTGCCGCAGGTGACGATGCCCCACTCGGCGCCGGTCAACTCGGCGATGCGGCGCCCGGCCGCCTCCATCAGCTCGTCGAGGTTGACGAACTGGCGCGAGGCGGCGTCCATCGCCGCGCGCACTTCCGGCAGCATCAGGCTGCCGCCATGCATCGTGCGCACGCTGCAGCAATTGATGAACGGGCGCACGCCGAGCGCCAGATAGGGGTTCGCATTCGCCTTCATCATCGCCCCCGAAGCCAACCAATCGGTGGCGCCAAGGCTACACCGCAGCCCCGTCGCCGTCGCGCGCTACTTCCTCTCCGGGCCGAATTGGAACATGTCGAACAGATCGCCGATTGCCGGTGGGTTTGCCGGCGCGTAGGGGTTGTCGCTTCTGGCGATCGGGTTGGGGAGGTTGTCGCGACTGCGCGCGGTCAGCGGCGCGAGGCCCCAGTTGCGCTCGATGAATTTGAGGATCGAGACATGGTCGGCATAGCTGTGCACGACCCGTCCGCCCTCTGAATAACGCGACACCGCGATAAACGGAATGCGCGGCCCGTCGCCAAAGTAGTCGAGCGGCTGGATGTAGCCGGAATCGTAATAGCCGCCGGTTTCGTCGAAGGTGATGAACAAGGCGGTCTGCGCCTCCAGCCGAGGGGTCTGCCGCAGCGTATGCAGCAGCTTTTTGACCACCGCCTCGAATAGGTTGAGCTTGGACGTCGCCGGGTGGCCGTCGACGAACTCGTCCGGCTTAAGGAAGGACACTGCCGGCAAGGTTCCCTGCCGCACCGCCTCGAAGAAATCGACGGCATCCTGGATGTGCCGCCACCGTTTCTCGTCGTCGCCCATGACCGAAGCGGTGTACGCCGCGAAATTGCACATGGCGCAATATGCCGCGCCCGCGATTGCATCGGCAGGATTGGCGTCACCGTCTGCCCGGGCCACCGCGGCCCGATAGCCGCCGCCGTAATAGGCCCAGCTGATGCCCTTGGCGCTGAGGGCGTCGCCGATCGTTCGGACATGGCTCGGCGGCAGCGAGCGGCCTTTTTCGATGCCGAACCGGTCGAGGTGCCCGTTCGGGCGAAACCCCGGGCTGGCGTTGTTGAGCAAGTAATAATGCCCGGCATCGCATCTCGTCGGCGGCTTGTAGGCGAGGCTGCCCAGGTAGCTGGCGATCGCCGCCACGCCGGGCGCGAGGGCGTCGCTGCAATCGCTGAACCGGTGGTCCTGCGCATAGTGGTTGTTGCTGCCGGGCCGCGGATCGGGATTGGCGATGGCTTCCGCCGGCGGGACGGCGGGCTTGCCGGCGCCGTCGCTCCAGAACGGAGCGTCGCCCATCCCCATGAAGAGATGCTGGATGCCGCTGCCGCCCATCGCCGGCTGATGATAGTTGTCGCTGATCGTGTATTGGTCGGCGAGCGCCTTCAGGAGCGGCGCGTCGCCGACGTGCATGTTGTAAAACGCCATCGGCGTGCCGCCGCCCGTGTCCCGCTGCCCGGCATGCGTCGTCGCGACGAACGGGTAGAGATCGTTGAGACAGCCGCTCGGATTGCCGGCGCTGGCGTTGGCGATTGCGCAATCCGATTGCTGCCACATCTGGTAGAACCGGTGGGTCAGATCGCCGGTATAGGAGTCGTAAGGCAGTACGGAGCCGGTCAGCGGGAGCGGCCCGTTCGGCAAAGCCGAGCCGTTGGCGATACGCGGATCGGGACCGCTGGTGCGGCCCGCGCCGGTGGCGCCGGTCGTCAGGAGGTGGAGATCCTCCGGTTCGAGCGATGGCTCGATCGCCGCCAATTGCGCCGCCGACATTCCCGCGAAGGGCGGCCGTCGCGGGCGCGGCGCCGCCGGCGCGCCGCCAAGCGTCGGCGAGGGGAGGTATTGGTAAGGCGTCTTCTGCGACGGGGCGACCCCGATGAAATAGCGCGGCTGAGGATCGGCGGCGAACTGTCGGGCGGCGGCGAAATTGGCTCCGGGCGAGCCGTCGGCGCGGACGATCCCCCTCGACAGCAGGTTGGCGATCGACTGCCCGGCTTTCGGCCGGTAGGTGCCGAAGACGTGATCGAACGAGCGGTTCTCGCCGACGACGACGATCAGGTGCTTGATCGGCGTCGCCGTCGCGATGCTTTCCGCAGCCTGGGGCGTAAGGTCGGCGGCGAGCGCCGGTTGCGCCGCGAAACTTGCGAGGAGTCCGATCGCGAGCACTGCGCGTCGCCGGACCTGCGTCATAGGTTGAGGCCGTTTGTTGATCAACCGCTCGCGCGGCCCTATCTGGAAACCGCTGATCACGGCCGGGATGATGCGATGAGTTCCGATGCGGCGCTCGTGTTGTTTTCCGGCGGGCAGGATTCGACGACCTGCCTCGCCTGGGCGCTGGCCCGCTTTGCCGCGGTCGAGACGGTCGGTTTCGACTATGGCCAGCGCCATCGCGTCGAGCTCGACTGCCGCACCCGGATCGCCGAGCGGCTACGCCGCGAATTCCCGCGCTGGGGCGGCAAGCTGGGGGCGGATCACGTCATCGATCTCGGCGTGCTCGGGCAGCTCAGCGACAGCGCGCTGACCGGCGACCGGGCGATCGCGTTCGAAGCGAGCGGCTTGCCGAACACCTTTGTCCCGGGCCGCAACCTCTTGTTTTTCACCTTTGCCGCCGCGCTCGGGTATCGCCGCGGCCTGAAGCACCTGATTGGCGGCATGTGCGAAACCGATTATTCGGGCTATCCCGATTGCCGCGACGACACGCTGAAGGCGTTGCAGGCGACGCTCTCGCTCGGCATGGACCACCGCTTTGCGATCCATACCCCGCTGATGTGGCGCGACAAGCGGGCGACCTGGTCGCTCGCCGAGCAACTGGGCGGCAGGCCCCTCGTCGAGCTGATCCGCGAGGAAACCCACAGCTGCTACCAGGGCGACCGAACCGAGCGCCACGCCTGGGGCTATGGCTGCGGCATCTGCCCGGCCTGCGACCTGCGCCGCAGGGGCTGGAAAGCGTTTGCCGGCGCCGCGACGACGTAACGGGAGCCGGCCGCCGGCGCTTCCCCTCAAATCACCGTCAGCGCCTTTTCCGGCGGGCGCCCGAGCGCGGCCTTGCCGCCCGAGACGACGATCGGCCGCTCGACGATGATCGGGTGCTTCACCATCGCCGCGATCAGCGCATCTTCGGACAATGTCGCCGGGTCGACGCCGGCGGCGGCCGCCTCCTTTTTGCGCACCAGGCCGTTGGCCGGGATTTTGAGCTGGCCGAGCAGTGTCTTCAGCTGGGCGGCGGTGTAGGGCGTCTTCAGATATTCGACAATCTCGGGCGCAATCCCCTTCTCGCGCAGCAGCGCCAGGGTCTTGCGCGAGGTGTTGCAGCGCGGGTTGTGATAGATGCGGACCGGCATGACCTTCCTCTTCGAATGATGGCGCACCACGGGGTAGGCTCGCCGGCTCCTGAAGGCAAGCCCGTGTTCTCATGCGGCGGAACTGACGTGTCTGCGCGTTCCCCGCTTCACGTTCGGATCGTGCATGCTATGCTCGCGGCGATGACACGACCGCATTTCGACCCTCGGCGGAGGTGCCGCCGGGTGGCAGTCGCCGGGGCATGAGGACGATGGCCCCGAACGAGGCGACGCAAGGCGAGAGCGAGCTGCGGCTGCGCTCGATCCTTGACACCGTGCCGGACGGGATCGTCGTCATTGACGCGCGCGGGTCGATCCAATCCTTCAGCCCCGCCGCCGAGCGCCTCTTCGGCTATGCGAGCGGCGAGATCGTCGGAAACAACGTCAGCGTACTGATGCCGTCACCCTATCGGGAGGCTCACGACTCCTATCTCGACCGCTATCTGCGCACCGGCGAGCGCCACATCATCGGCATCGGCCGTGTGGTGGTCGGCTTGCGCAAGAACGGCGAGACTTTTCCGATGGAATTGCAGGTCGGCCAGTTCGAGTATGGCGGCAGGCGCTTCTTCACCGGTTTCGTCCGCGACCTGACCGAGCGGCAGGCGGTCGAACGCCGCATGCGCGACCTCCAGTCTGAGCTGCTGCACGCCTCGCGATTGAGCGTGATGGGCCAGATGGCCTCCACCCTGGCGCACGAGCTGAACCAGCCGCTGACCGCGGTGATGAACTATCTCGAAGCGGCGCGCCACCTCTTGGAGAGCGGCCCGCAATGGGCCGCGCGGGTCGGCGACCTGATGGGACGGGCAGTGACGCAGGCCGAGCGCGCCGGCGAGGTCATTCGCCGGTTGCGCCAGTTCGTCAGCAAGGGCGAGACTGAGCGCCGCATCGAGAGCCTCAACAAGCTGGTCCAGGAAGCGCTGGCCCTCGCCCTGGTCGGCGTCCGGCAATCGGGGGTCCGGGTCACGCTCGACCTCGACAGCGCGGAGATGCCGGTCGTCGTCGATCGGGTGCAGATCCAGCAGGTCGTGCTGAACCTCGTGCGCAATGCGGTCGAGGCGATGGAGACCGCTGACCAGCGCGAGCTGATGATCGCCACGCGCGCGCTGGCGGCTGAAAACACCGCCGAGGTTCGGGTTGTCGATACCGGTCCGGGGATCTCCCCGGAGATCGCCGACCGACTGTTCCAACCCTTTGTCACCACCAAGCCGGCCGGGATGGGGCTCGGCCTGTCGATCTGCCGCGAGATCGTCGAGGCGCATCGCGGCCACCTCAGTGCCGCGCCGGCCGCCTCCGGCGGCGCGGTATTCCGCCTCACCCTGCCGCTGCCGCGCGCGGCGGAGGAGGGCAATGGTGCCGGGTGAGCGGCTCGTCTATGTCGTCGACGACGACGAGGCGGTGCGCGAATCGCTGGCGGCGATGCTCAAGGCGAGAGCATACACCGTCCGCACATTCGCCCTCGCCCGCGATTTTCTCGGCGCCGCCCCGACGCTGCGGCCGGGCTGCCTCGTCGCCGATATCCGGATGCCCGAGATGGACGGGCTCGAACTGCAGCAGCGGCTGACCGCCCAGGATTTCAACTTTCCGCTGATCGTCATCACTGGGCACGGCGATGTGCCACTCGCGGTCCGGGCGATGAAGGTCGGGGCGATCGATTTCATCGAGAAGCCGTTCGCCGCCGAGGCGATCCTCGCCAGCATCGAGACGGGGCTGGCGCGGCTCTCCCAGACCGCCGAACACGACCCACTGGCGGCCGGCGCGGCGGCGCGCGTGGCGCTGCTCTCGCCGCGCGAGCGCGAGGTGCTGCAGGGGCTGCTCGCCGGGCTGCCCAACAAATCGATCGCCTACGATTTGGCGATCAGCCCGCGCACGGTCGAGATCCACCGCGCCAGGGTGATGGACAAGATGGGCGCGCGCAGCCTCTCCGAGCTGATCCGCATGAGCCTCGCCGCCGGCCTGCAGCCGCGGCCGTGACGCCTCGGGACGCGCGATGATCATTGTCCACGCCTATGTCGAGGTCGCCGAGCTGGAGCGCGGCATTGCGTTCTACTGCGAGGGGCTGGGCTTGTCGCTGAAGCGCCGCCTTGGCCCCGGCTGGGTCGAGCTCGAGGGCGCCAACCTGCCGATCTTTCTGCTCGGCAACCGAGCGCCGATCGCCGATCTCGGGGGTACGCCGGTCCGCCGCAGCTTTGCGCGGCATTGGACCCCGGTGCATCTCGACTTCATTGTCCCGGACCTCGATGCCGCAGTGGCGCGTCTGATCGCGTTGGGCGCCGCGCTCGACCGTGCGATCCAGCAACGCGAATATGGGCGGATGGCAAACATGGCCGACCCGTTTGGCAACGGCTTTGACCTGATCGAATTTTCCGGGGCCGGGTATGACGGGCTGTTACGCTAGCGGCGCGGCTTGTGTAGGCTGACTGCCACCACAGAGTGCGAAAGGAGCGGTTCGATGAACGATGTGTCGCCGGTTCGCCGGCTCGCCGCGGCTGCGCAGCCGATCAGCCCGGCCAAATTCGCGCATTTCGTGCTGCGCACCGGGCAGATCGATCGGATGGTCGAGTGGTACAGGACGGTGCTCGCCGCGCGCATTGTGTTCCGCGACGATCGGCTCGCGTTCCTCAGCTATGACGACGAGCACCACCGGTTGGCGCTGATCCAGATCCCCGGTCTGGCGCCGCGCGACCCCGAAGCGGCCGGGACCGACCATGTCGCCTATTCCTACCGCGATCTCGGCGAGTTGCTGGCGACCTACCGCCGCCTCAAAGAGCAGGACATCCTGCCGCATTGGCCGATCAACCACGGGGTGACGACGTCGATGTACTACCGCGACCCGGACAACAACCGGGTCGAATTGCAGATCGACAATTTCGCGACGGTCGCCGAACTCGACGGCTATTTCCACAGCCCGGCCTTCGCCGCCAACCCGGTCGGCGTCACCTACGACCCGGAAGAGCTGTGCCGCAATTACGAGGCCGGCGTACAGATCGCCGATCTCCTGAAGATCCCACCGATGCCCGTGGGCAAGACCCCCTGGGACATGCTGCCGCAGCGCTGATCGAATGTCGTCCCAGCGAAAGCCGGGACCCATTCTTCAACCGTATCGCCGGCCGATCCATGGATCCCGGCTTTCGCCGGGATGGGATCTGTTGAGGGCGGATAGAAAACTATGACCGCATCCGCCGTCGCGGATCGAACCCCGCTTCGCCCAGCCTCGGTCGAGACCCGCGCCTCCTGGGTCGTCGCGCTGACCGCGCTCGGCATCTACGCGGTGGCGTTCGGCGCGCCGATGATCGCGGTCGTCGCGCTGAAGCCGATGGCCGCCGAATTGGGCGGCGCGCGCTCGGTGCCGGCGCTGGCGTACTCGCTGGCCTGGCTCGGCTCGGCGGCGGGCGGCATCGTCATGGGCCGGGTGGCCGAGCGCATCGGCGTGCGCTGGACCGTGATGTTCGGCGCGGTGATGATCGCGGCCGGTCTGTGGGTCTCGACGCTCGGCGGAGAGGGCGCACTATGGCTCGGGCACGGGCTGTTGATCGGCCTCCTCGGCAACGCCGGGATCAACGCGCCGCTTTACGTCTATGTCGCGCGGTGGTTCGATCGCCGGCGCGGCACCGCGATAGGGCTGATCGCCTCGGGCCAGTCGGTCGCCGGCGTGCTCTGGCCGGTGCTGTTCGAGCACGGCATCGCAACGCTCGGCTGGCGCCAGACAATGCTGCTCTTCGCGCTGTTCGAGATCGCGGTGATCGTGCCGGCGGCAATCCTGGTGTTCGGGCCGGCGCCGGATGGGCGGAGCGGCGCCACCGCGTCCGGCGCCGCGCGCGGCATGCCGGTTCTCGGGCTGCGGCCGCGCACGGTGCAGATTGCCCTCTGCGTCGCCGGGTTTCTGTGCTGCGTGCCGATGGCGATGCCGCAGGGCCATCTGGTGGCGTTTTGCAGCGATCTCGGCATCCCGTCGTCGCATGGCGCGGCGATGCTCTCGCTGCTGCTCGGTGTCGCGTTCCTCGGTCGGCTATTCTGGGGCGCGGTCGCCGACCGCATCGGCGGGCTGCAGACGATCCTCGCCGGCTCGGTGTGCCAGATCGCGGCGATGACCGGGTTTCTCCTGACCCAGGACGAAGCGGGTCTCTTCGCGGTAGCGGCGATCTTCGGGTTCGGCTTCAGCGGCATCATCCCGGCCTATATCGTCGCGGTACGCGACCTGTTCCCCGCCGCCGAAGCCTCATGGCGGATTCCGACCGTGCTGCTGTTCAGCGGCTCTGGCATGGCGGCCGGCGGCTGGCTCGCCGGCGCGATTTACGACTATGCCGGCTTCTACGCCGCGGCCTTCAGTGTCGGCATCGCCGTCAATCTTGTTCATATCCTCGTCATTGGTACGCTGGTGCAGCGACACGGCCGGTTTTTCGCGCGGGGTCTGGCGCTGCCGAGGGCCAACGCCGACTGAACGGAGACACGCGATGCCGAACTTTGCCAAGCGTCGGATCGGGCGCACCGCGCTCGACGTTACGGTTCTCGGTCTGGGCTGCGCCACCCTCGGCGGCAGCCGCATCGATGTCACCCCCGACGAGGCGATGGCGATCGTCCGCGCCGCCTGGGATGCCGGCGTGCGCTATGTCGACACCGCGCCCTATTACGGCTTCGGCCAGGCCGAGCGCGCTGTCGGCGACGCGCTGCGCGCCGAGCCGCGCGACGCATGGGTGCTGTCGACCAAGGTCGGGCGGCTCCTGCGACCGCTTCCGGCAATCCCCCAGGCGACGGGCATCAGCGATCGGCCGCGGCACATGCCGCCGTTCGGCCCGGTCTACGACTACTCCTATGACGGCATCATGCGCTCGTTCGAGGACAGCCTGCAGCGCCTTGGCCTGGCGCGCATCGACATCCTCTATGTCCACGACATCGGTGCCTATCAGCACGGGCCCGAGGCGCATCCGGCGCTGATGCGAACCTTGCTCGAGAGCGGCTATCGCGCCCTCGACGAGCTGCGCCGCTCCGGCGCGGTGCAAGCGATCGGCATCGGCGTCAACGAGCGCGAGGTGCTGCTCGAAGCCCTCGAATGGGGCCAGTGGGACGCGTTTCTGCTGGCCGGCCGCTACACCCTCCTCGAACAGGCCCCGCTCGACGACCTCTTGCCGAAATGCCTCGCTTCCGGCACCTCGATCGTCGTCGGCGGGCCGCTTAATTCGGGCGTTCTCGCCGGCCGCGACACCTGGAATTACCGGACGGCGCCGCCGGATGTCGTGGCGCGGGTGGAGACGATTGGCACGGTCTGCGAGCGCCACAGCGTGCCGCTGGCGGCTGCGGCTTTGCAGTTTCCGCTGGCCCATCCGGCGGTCGCGGCAATCATCCCCGGCCCGCGCAACGCCGACGAATTCCGCGCCAACCTCGCCCTGCTCGACTACTCAATCCCCGCGTTGCTGTGGCAAGAGTTGCGCGAGGCCGGGCTGCTCCACCCCGACGCCCCCACCCCCGCGGCTCAATAGCTATTCGACCGCGATCTGCACCGGTTTCGATGCGGCCTCGCCGAACGGCCGGCGGATCTGGAAACGGTGGTGGCCGGGGAGCATCGGCCAGTAGACGGTCTCTCGGGGATCGGCCACCGCGAACGGTTCGCCATCGACGTACCAGACGATCTGCGCGACGTGCGGCTCGGCCACCGCCCGCAGCGCCAGGCGGTCGAACGCCGCCGGGGCTTCCGGGTTGCGCCACAGGTGGACGTCTTGCTCGGGCGCGGCGATCGACAGGCGCACCGGCTCCGCGGCGAGCGACAGCGCACCAGCAACCGGCTGTGCCGGCTGCGCCATTGACCCGCCCGCGGTCTTTGCCGGCAGCCATTCGACCAGGGTCTCGCTGCACCCCTTTGCGTTGTGCTGCCCGGTGAAGACGCACAGTTCGACCGGAACATGGTCGGCCGGCGGGGCAAAGCCGGTGTCGCCGAGGTCGCCCAGCTGGGTTCCGTGCAGCCGCAACGCCAAGGCCCGCGCCAATCCGGCCGCCGCGCGCGCGCCGCTGACCTCGCGCATCGTCCCGGCATTGGGCCGGCCGAGCCACACGCCGATCAGGTAGTCGCGCGACCAGGCAACGGTCCAGGCATCGCGATAGCCCTGCGAGGTGCCGGTCTTCAGCGCGACGGCAAACGGGAACTCGGTCGTGCCGTAGCGCGGGAAGCTCGGCAGCCGCGCCATCGGGTCGGACAGAAACAGGGTCACCTGTCGCGCCACGTCAGCCGGCAGCACGCGCCGCCCCGGCGCCGTCTTCTGGCCGTCGTACCACACGAGGTCGCGCAGCATCCCCTCGTCGGCGAGCGCACCGTAGGCGCGCAGCAGGCGGTCGAGGCTGGTCGGCAAAGAGCCGATTGCCATCGACAGCCCGAAGCTCGCGGCCGGTGCATCGAGCCGGTGCAGGCCGAGGTCGCGGAAGAACTCGAGGCCGCTGTCGAGCCCGACCTTGCGCAAGAGGTTGGCGGCCGGGACATTGCGCGAATTGGCGAGCGCCTGGCGCGGCAAGAGCGGCCCGAGGAAGTTGCGGTCGGCGTTGCTGATCCCGGCCGCGCCCTCCGGCTGGTCCTCCATCACGTCTGCCGGGGTGAGGCGGCCGCTGTGCAGCGCCAAGGCATAGATGAACGGCTTCAAGGTGCTGCCCGGCGAGCGGCTGACCCGGGTGAAATCGATCGCGCCGCCCGGTTCCAGGCCGTATCCGGCGGAGCCGACCGCCGCCAGGATCTCGCGGCTCTGGCGCTTGAGGACGAGCACGGCGATCTGCTGCGACCCGGCGCCCTGCCAGGCGCGGAGGTGCCGCCGGGCGAGCCGCGACGCCTCCGCTTGCATCGCGAGGTCGAGTGTCGTGCGCACCTGCGGATCGCCTGGGTCGAATGCCGGCGGTTCCGCCACCTTCAACATTCCCGAAATCCGCAGGATCGCGTGCACGGCGTCCGGGCGGCGCGGCGGCGGCGGCAGGCGCAGCTCGGCGAGTTCTGCCGTGGCCTCGGCATATTCGGTGCCGCCGATCACCTGCCGGCGGGCGAGCGCTTCGAGCACCCGCCGGCCGCGCTGGATCGCGCGCGCCCGGCCGGCGGGCTTCAACGGGTTCATCGCGCCCGGCGCCTGCGGGATCGCGGCCAACAGCGCGACCTCAGCCCAGCTCAAATCGGCCGCCGGCTTGTCGAAATACCAGCGGGCGGCGTGCGCGATGCCGTGGCTGCCGTTGCCATAAGGCGCGAGGCGCAAATAGTGCGCGATGAGCGCGTCCCGGCCGTAGCGCGCGGTCAGCACCAGGGCCGTCGCCGCCTCGACCGCCTTCGCCCACAGCGTGCGCGGCGCGGGGTGCTGCATGCGCGCGATCTGCATCGCGATCGTCGAGGCGCCCGAGCGCCGGGTGCCGCTCGCCACATCCTGCCAGAACGCCCGGGCGACGGCGACCGGATCGACGCCCGGATGCTGCCAGAACCGCCGATCCTCCAGCGCCAGCGTGGCGCGGATGATCCGTTCCGGCGGTCGGGCGACGGTCCAGTAGCCGTAGGCGATCAGCCGCTTTCCATCGGGCGCTGTCGTCTCATGCCCGATCTGGGTCAGAAAGGCGCCGTGGCGGTCGTAAAGAATGGGGGTCGCGGCCGGCGCTTCGAGATGCCCCCGCACCGCCACCTGCAGCAGAAACACCCCGGCCACGCCGGCCGTGCCGATGGCCGCACTAAGGCGCAGCAACCGGCGCCAGCCGCCGCGTCTGGCGCGACCCGGGGTGGAAAGGCGGCCTGCTTCCGACATCAAGGCGGCTAAATGGTCGTCGTTTCAAATTCAATCGTCGTTCCCGCGAAGGCGGGAACCCAGGGCGGGCCATGCACCGCGGTTCTGGACCCCCGCCTGCGCCGCGGGGGCGACGAGGTCATGTTTCGATCGGAAGGGATCATGCGCTTAAACCGTTCCCCACAAGCGACGCTCCCACGCGGCCCGTTCGGCCGCGGCGATGTCGGACACAAATTCCTTGGGGACATGTGCGGGGCGCGTCGCATCTTGCCAGTAAGGCCAGAGCACGCGCCTTAGCGTGGTTTCGATGTCGCCGCCCTCGTCCCCGCCGAGTCCGTAAACCGCCGAGGTGGCCTCGTCCTGCGTGACCGCCTTCGACCAGCCGGGCCGATCGAACCGCGCGGCGGCCAGCGCCCTGGCACGCGGCATGGCGAGGCACACCAGGTGATGGCCGCCGATCAAAAGGCCGTCATGGTTGATATAAGTCAGCCCGTCGATGGCTGCCTGATCCGGCACCGCCTGGGAGAACCAGCTGAGGATCGAGACCACCGGCGCGCGCACGGCGTCGATCGACCAGCCGCGATAGTTGAGCGTGTGCAGCAGCGCGTATTTGCCGTTGGCCATGCGATAGCCGACGACCTCGCCGAATTCCCAGCCGGGCAATTGCACCGGCAACGGTTTGGGCAGCGGCTTTGCCGGCGGCGGCGGTGACAGAATCATCGCGCGCAATTTGGCGAGAACCGCTGCCCGCTTCGCGCGCTGCGGCGAGGCCGCCCATTTTTCGAGATCGATCCCGTCGTCGATGATCGTCAGGCAAGCCGCCTTGACGCGCGGATCGAGACGACCCAGCCGCCATTGGAGGAAGGCCAGCGCCAGCCAGAACGCGGTCGTCGCGCCAGGCTGCTCCGGGCTCGCGCCGTAGCTTGCTGCCGCGAGGTCGGTGGCCCCGGCGTCCGACTGTGCGTCCGCCAGATAGGTGCGGTAATCCGCGCGCAGGTCGGCGGCATCGTCATCCGCGAACAGGGCGGGACCCCAGGTAGCCATCGCTGCCACCTCCTCCAATCGACGGGCGGCGCGCGGTTACGGGCGGGCGACGACGACCTGCTGGCCGGCGCTCGCGCCGTAGACGTCGTTCCGGTACATCGTCTCGGCCTCGCCGGGCGGCGCGGTGAAGGTGCCGGCGACCGCGGCGCGCAATCGGAAATGCACCCGGTAGGTCCCGGCCGGCAGCTCGTCCCAGAAATAGCGGACCTCGTCGTCGCCGAACGAGACATTGCTCGGAGCGAGCGACGGCGGCGCCGACGGGGTGGCCTCGGCCGGCGCGGTGGCGATGTTCGGGTTCAAGGGTTCAAGCCCGGCGGCGAGCGGCAGGCGAAGGGCGATGTGCGTGCCGCCCTCCGGGTTGACGAGTTCGGCGGTCTCCTCGATCACCTCGCCGACCGTGAGGCGAATTGCGCCGCCGGCATCGGCTTCGAGGCGCTGCATCGGCCCCTTCGCCGGCACCTGGAAGAGCCGCCGCGAGACGACGAGGCCGTGCTCGACCGGCTGCGCCGCCGAGCCCGGCTCCGCCGGCACGTAGCTCGTGTCGACGAGCGCGGTGACCGGTTGCTGGCCGCGGTTTTCGAGGCGCGCCGCAACCGCGCGGTCGCTCGTCCAGCGCTGCAGCGGCTGGTCACGGCCGAGCGTCGCGGTCTCAGGCTGGTCGCCGAAGGCGATGGCGACCGGCACCGAGGGGGCGGGCGGCGCCCACGACGCCGCCAATGCCCGCAATGCCGCCGCGTTGGCGTTGGTGCTGCCCCAGCCGTCGCCGGCGCCGAGCCCGATCAGCCCGTCGCGCAGCATCGCAAGGCGCGGCTCGTTCGGGCTGGTCACCGCGACGGCCCGGGTCACCTCGGCGACGCTGCGCGTCTCCGACGGCAGGATCATCGGGTTGCCGGCCCCCGCCTCGACGAGGCCGGCGTAGACGAGCCTGCCGTCGCGCGACAGCGTGCGGACCCGCCCCCACAGCGCGTCGAGCAGCATTTGCTGGCGCTGCGGATCCGGGTTGGGCATCCCTGCCACGATCCCGGCTGCCTGCGCCAGGCTCTCAACTGGCATCTCCCCGGCCCGGCGGGCCAGCTCCGCGACATACGCCTCATTCGCCTTGCCGCCCTCGGCCAGCGCGGCCAACGCCGCCACCCGCTCGCGCAGCTGCTCGCCCGCCATCAGCCGCGGGTAATCCGAGCGCAATGCCCGGTCCAAGACCGTCGCCAGCCGCTCGGACAACTTCTTGTCGACGGGCTGGTCGGCCTTCTCGGCGGCGATCAGAAACCGGTAGGCCCAGGCGGTCAGCGTCACCGAGCCCCTGCCGCGCGGCCAGAACGCGACGAGCCCGTCATCGTCGATCGCCTCCTCGATCGCCCGGCCGGTGGCCTTGACATCGCCGGCCAGCCGGTCCCTGACGCCGGCCATCGTCAACAGCGGCGCGAACGGCTGCAACGCCAGCTCCGCGGCCGCCAGCGAGATGCGCTGCTCAGTACAGCCATAGGGGTAGCGGAACAGGTAATCGAGGCCGCCGATCAGCCGGACCAACGCCGGGTCGGTCGCCAGCGTCACCGCCGCGGCAAAGGATTGCGGCCGGACCGGCGCGGCGGGCGGTGGCAGGTCGAGCGCCTGGCCGGGTGCGAGATCGGCGATCCGGTGCTCGCGCACCGCCGGCCGGTCGGGGCGGATCGGCAGGGTGATCTCGACCGCGTCGCCCGCCTTGTCGGCGTTGCGCTGCACCAGAAAGCGCAGTCGCGCCGCTTCGCGACCCGGTAGCGGCTCGGGCACGCGGACGCGGAAATCGACCCGCGCCGGGCGCTTGTCGGCCCAGGTGAGGTTCTG
>DASYUS010000555.1:0-5029 GCA_036000945.1 Allostellaceae bacterium | reverse complement strand
CGGCCATGCCGGGCTCGGCGACGGTTTCCACGACGACGAAGCCAGCCACCGTTGGACCGACGGGATGGCGCGGCTGCCCGAGGCTTGGCTGCGCGCTTTCGCCGGCGGCTTCACCCTCGACCTGTATCTGACGCCGAGCGTGCTGCCGTATCGGCTGGCATCAGGCGATGCGACCAGCGTGGCGGCGCTCCGGGCAATGCCCTCGGCAGCCTGATCACCGAGGGCGGTGGCGGGCGCCCCTCACCCCCGGAACAGGTCCGTGGCAGGCTCTGTCCCTCTCCCCGCGCGCGGGGAGAGGGAACGCGGTTGAGATACCCGGTACAGCTGTCGCAGGATGCTCGTGGGCGAGATTGCAGCTCTCCCTCCCCCGTTTACGGGGGAGAGAGTCGGGGTGAGGGGCTAGCCAGGGAGGACGGGCATGGGCCAAGTGGACGGGAAAGTTGCGATCGTCACCGGTGGGGCGTCGGGGATCGGCGCAGCTTGCGCCGGGACGCTGGCGCGCGAGGGCGCCCGGGTCGTCGTCAGCGACATCGACGAATTGCGCGGCAATGCCGTCGCGGCCGAAATCGCAGCGGCGGGCGGGGCGGCGATGTTCCTGCCGCACGACGTGACCGACGAGGAGCGCTGGCATGAGGTCGTCGCCGAGATCGAGCGGCGCTTTGGCCGGCTCGACATCCTCGTCGCCAATGCCGGGATCGGCATCATGTGCACCTCGATCGTCGAGATGAGCCTAGCGGATTGGCGGCGGCAGACCGCGATCAACCTCGACGGCGTCTTCCTCTCGGTCAAGCATTGCCTCCCGCTGATGCGCAAGTCGGGCGGCGGCTCGATCGTCATGACCTCGTCGATCGCGGGCTTGCGCGGCTCGGCGACCCTGGCCGGCTATTGCGCGACGAAGGGCGGCGTGCGCCTCTTCGCCAAGGCGATCGCGATGGAGTGTGCCTCGCGCGGCGACGGGGTGCGCGTCAACTCGGTGCACCCCGGCATCATCGACACGCCGATCTGGGAGAAGATCCGCCCGGACCTTGCCGGTGGCGGGCGCAACGCGCCGATCGACATCGAGGAATACGGGCGGCGCGGCGCGCCGTTGGGCCGCGTCGGCAAGCCGCAGGACATCGCCAACGGCGTCCTCTTTCTCTCTTCCGACGCTTCGAGCTACATCACCGGCTCGGAGCTGGTCATCGACGGTGGCATCACCGGCGGCCAGATCATGCGCGCCGGCCCGCTGGCGATGAGTTCGGCCCATGAATGACGTATCGCTCCGCAATACGATCGACCCGGTGACGCTCGAAGTGCTGCGCAATGCGCTCGAATCGATCGCCGACGAGATGGGCGCGGTGCTGAGGCGCACCGCGTTCTCGCCGAACATCAAGGAGCGGATGGACGCCTCCTGCGCGATCTTCGACGAGCGCGCGCAGCTCGTGGCGCAGGCCGAGCACGTGCCGGTGCATCTCGGCTCGATGCTGCGCTCGGTCGAGGCGACGATTGCGGCGGCCGGCACGGTCGCGCCGGGCGATGTCGTCATCGTCAACGACCCGTTCACCGGCGGGTCGCACCTCCCCGACATCACGCTCGTCGCGCCGGTGCACGTCGAGGGCCGGCACATCGGCTATGTCGCGACCAGGGCGCATCACGCCGATGTCGGTGGCATGGAGCCGGGCTCGATGCCGGGGAAAAGCGTCGAAATCTACCAGGAGGGGCTGGTCATCCCGGCCGTCAGGCTGTACCGCGGCGGCGTCCTGCAGGACGACGTGCTGCGGATGATCCTCGCCAATGTGCGCACGCCGGAGGAGCGCCGCGGCGATCTCAATGCGCAGCTTGCCGCGCTCAGGGTCGGCGAGCAGCGGCTGGAGGAGCTGGCGCAGCGTCATGGCGCCGACCTCGTGACGGCCGGCTTCGCCGCGATCCTCGATTATGCCGAGCGCCGCATGCACGCCCGCCTTGCCGAATTTCCGCCCGGCACCTATCGCGGCGAGGATTTTCTCGACGACGACGGCTGGAGCGAGGAGCCGGTCAGGGTGGCGCTGGCGATCACCGTATCGCCCGACGGGCTCGTTCTCGACTACGCCGGATCGTCGCCGCAGCGGCCGGGCAACATCAACGCCGTGGCGCCGATGACCTATTCCGCCTCGTTCTTCGCCATCAAGCTCCTGATCGACCCGGAAATTCCGGTGAATGCCGGCACCTTCCGCAATGTCGAGCTGAAGATCCCCGCAGGCTCGTTCTTGGCCGCGCGCCCGCCGGCGGCGGTGTGCGCCGGCAACACCGAGACGACGCAGCGCGTCGCCGACACCGTGCTCAAGGTCTGCGCGCAGTTCGCCCCCGAGCGGGTGCCGGCGGCGAGCCAGGGCACGATGAACCTGATCGGCATCGGCGGGCATGACCCGCGGGCCGAAGAGGGGCGGCCCTACACCTATATCGAGACGATCGGCGGCGGCCAGGGCGGCAGGCCGATGGGGCCGGGCGACGACGGCATCCAGTGCAACATGACCAACACGATGAACACGCCGGTCGAGGCGCTCGAGATCACCTACCCGCTCAGGGTCGAGCGGTACGAGTTGCGCGACGGGTCGGCCGGGCCGGGGCAGCACCGCGGCGGCGAGGGCCTCGTCCGGGCGATCTGCATCCTCGGCCATTATGCGCGGGTGTCGCTGCAATCCGAGCGCCGCCGCTTCGCCCCCTATGGCCTCAACGGCGGCGGCGACGGCAAGCCGGGCCGCAACGCCGTCATCCATGCCGACGGCAGGGTCGAGGAGATGCCCGGCAAGGCGACGCTGTCGCTCGGCCCCGACGAGGTCGTCATCGTCGAAACCCCCGGCGGCGGCGGCTGGGGCGCGCCCTGATCACCCCCTCCACGCTACCCGGGAACTGGCCTATATTGATCGCGGGAGTCCGGAAGGAGCGCTGATGGCCGAACTCGCGATCAGAGGCATGACCGTCGATGAGTTCCTCCGCTGGGAGGATGGCACCGACACGCGCTACGAGCTGATCGGCGGCTTCGTCTACGTGATGGCGCCGCCCGCGCGCGCGCACGGCCGATTGGCGGTTCGGCTTGGCGGCGCCATCAATACGGCGCTGCGATCACGTCCAACGTGCTTCGTGCAAAGCAAGGGCGGGGTCGTCAGACCGGATAGCGACGACACCTGCTACATCGCTGATCTGGTCGCAAGCTGCGAGCCGTCGGAGCCAGGTGATCAGCTGCTCCGTGCACCGTTCCTGATCGTCGAGATATTGTCGCCGAGCACGACGTCATTCGATCGGTCGCAGAAGGTCGCCGACTACCGGCGGATCGGCAGCGTCGACGAAATTCTGCTGATCGAATCAGAGATGATCTTCGCTGAAATCTTGCGGCGCGAGGGCGACCGCTGGATCACCGAGATCGTGCAAGGGCCGGGAGCGATGCTGTCGCTGAGCTCGGTGCCGTTGAGCCTGCCGATGGCTGAGCTCTATGAGGGCATCCCGCTGCCTGAGCCGCGGGCAGCCGCCGGGCCACCGCGCTGACCGGCGTTTGCAGCCGGCGCTATCGATTTCGCAACATCTCGACCGTATGACCGGCCGATGCTGCAAACCCTGTATGCCCGCACCCTGGCGATCGCCGCCGGCCCGAACGCGCTGGCGGCGCTGCTCGTCGTGTCGTTTGTCGAGAGCTCGTTTTTCCCGATCCCGCCCGACATCCTGTTGATCCCGATGATCCTGGCCCGGCCGCGCGAGGCCTGGCGGCTGGCCGCGTACTGCACCCTCGCCTCGGTCGCCGGCGGCATGCTCGGCTACGCGATCGGCTATTACCTGTTCGACGTGGTCGCCCGGCCGATGCTCGAATTCTACCAGGCGATGGGCAGCTACGAGGCGCTGAAGGCGGGCTTTGCCGAATGGGGGGTGTGGATCATCATCATCAAGGGGATGACGCCGATCCCCTACAAGCTGATCACGATCGCCAGCGGCGTCGCGCAGTTCGACCTGTTGTCGTTCATCGGCGCCTCGATCGTCTCGCGCAGCCTGCGCTTCTTCCTGCTGGCGGCGCTGCTGTGGTGGTTCGGCGACGCCGCCCGCAGCTTCATCGAGCGTCGCCTGACGCTGGTGACGACGCTGTTTGCGGTGTGCCTCGTTGGCGGCTTTGTCGTGCTGCACTATCTGTAGGCGATGACGCTGACCCCCCGGGGCTTTGCCGGTTTCGTGCTGGCGGCGAGCACGATCGTGCTTGGGACGGCGCTGTTGTCGCAGTATTGGGGCGGCCTTGCGCCGTGCGAGCTGTGCCTCATCCAGCGCTGGCCGTGGGGCGCGGCGATCGCGCTATCGCTCGCCGGGCTCGTCCTCGGCAGCCGCCCGGCATTGCCGCGGATGGCGCTCGCATCGGCAGTCGTGTTCGCGGCCGGTGCGGCCATCGCGTTCTACCATGTCGGGGTTGAGCAGCACTGGTTTGCCGGCCCCTCCGCCTGCACCGCGCGCGGCGGCGGCGCGATGACGCTGGAGGAGATGAAGCGCCAGATCCTCGGCACGACGCCGGTGTTGTGCGACCGGGTGCAATGGGCGCTGTTCGGGGTGTCGCTGGCGGGGTGGAACCTCGTCGCCTCGCTCGCGATGGTGGCGCTCTGCGGCGAGGTGTTCCGGCGGACCCGGCAGAAGGCGGCGCGGACAGTGGCGGCGACATGAACAACGATTCGGTCCCTGGGCGCCCGCCGTATCTGCCGGGCGACCCGGTGCCCGCGCCGGAGATCGAGGCGATGATCCGCGTCGACCACGCCGGCGAATACGGCGCCGTGCGGATCTACGACGGCCAGCTCGCGGTCATTGGCCGCGGCCGGGCGCGCGAGGCGATCCGCCACATGGCCGAGCAGGAAGGGCGCCACCTCGCCGCCTTCGACGAACTGGTGCGGGCGCGGGCGGTGCGGCCGACCGCGCTGCAGCCGCTGTGGCACATCGCCGGCTACGCGCTCGGCGCGGCGACGGCGCTCCTTGGCGAGCGCGCCGCGATGGCCTGCACCGTCGCCGTCGAGGAGGTCATCGACGAGCATTATCGCGATCAGCTGGA
>DASYUS010000554.1:0-11613 GCA_036000945.1 Allostellaceae bacterium | reverse complement strand
GTTATAGCGGTACATGCTGAACGGCGACACCAGGATCGCGCCGTCGACGCCGACGGCGTCCATGGCTTCCACCATCTGGTCGCCGGTCACCTCCGCCGGCCCGGTGAGAGTGCCAACCCAGGGGCGACCCGGATGATTGCGCTCGTACGCGTGTACCTGAGCGTCGATCGTCGGCATTTACCGCCTCCTGCCCGCACCTTGCCTATGCCGATCGGGACGGCGTGCTGCGCGGCTGCGTAAATCGTGGTTTGTTCACGGGCGTTCGCGCGGCGGGCACTTCCCGAAAACCGCACGAATTTTGGCGGAAAAGCTGGTCGGAGTGAGAGGATTTGAACCTCCGGCCCCTGCCTCCCGAAAGCAGTGCTCTACCAGGCTGAGCTACACTCCGCCGACCGGGCGCGATATATAGGGAAGATGCCGCGGTGGCGCAACCGCATCGCGCGGGCGGCACCGGGCTCAGAAGCCCCGCGCAGTGGCGAAGGCGGCGGTTTCGACGAGAGCGCGCTTCAAGGCCCCATCAGGGAAGGGCGCCAATGCCAGGGTTGCTTCGGCGGCGTAGGCACGGGCGCGCAGCAGAGTCTCGGCGAGCGCGCCGCGCCGCTCGAGGAGGCGTATCGCGCGGTCGAGATCGCCCGGGCCCTGTTCGCCGTCTTCGAGCGTGCGCCGCCAAAAGGCGCGCTCCTCGGCGTCACCGCGGGCCAACGCGATGAGGATCGGCAGGGTCAGCTTGCCGTCGCGGAAATCATCGCCGACCGATTTGCCGAGCTCGCTCTGCCGCGCTGAAAAATCGAGCATGTCGTCGATCAGCTGGTAGGCAATGCCGAGATTGCGGCCAAAGCTGTCGAGCGCTTCCTCCTCGGCCGGCGGGCGCTCGGCGATGACCGCGCCGATGCGGCTCGCCGCCGCGAACAGGGCGGCGGTTTTTGCCTCGATGATTTCGAGGTAGGCCGCCTCGGTCGTTGCCGTGTCGTTGGCGGTGACGAGCTGGCCGACCTCGCCCTCGGCGATGACCGCGGCGGCGCGTGACAGGATGTCGAGGATGCGCAGCGAACCGTCCTCGACCATCAGCTCGAACGAGCGGGCGAAGAGGAAATCGCCGACCAGCACGGCCGGCTTGTTGCCCCACACGGCGTTTGCCGTGTCGCGGCCGCGGCGCAACTCGCTCTCGTCGACGACATCGTCGTGCAGCAAGGTTGCGGTGTGGATGAACTCGACCGCGGCGGCGAGCGCGATATGGCGCTCGCCGCGGTGGCCGCAGAGCCGCGCCGCGGCCAGCGTCAGCATTGGGCGCAGACGTTTGCCGCCGGCCGCGACGATATGGCCGGCCAGCTGCGGGATCAGCGCCACCGGGCTCTGCATGCGCTCGACGATCAGCCGGTTGACGCGTTGCAGATCGGCATCGAGCAGCCGGAACAGCGGGTCGAGCGAAGGGGGCGGCGATTCGAGGTTGCCGTTGGTACGCGACACCGGCGCCACTGGGTTCTCCTGCGCTTGATCCCGGCCGCTGCGGGGCAATCCCGCATGGCTTGACGCGCCTGCGGGCGAGCGAGCATAGAATGGCCAAGCAAGTCAAGTGCCGGAGCCGAGACCGGCTGGAGACCGCCGGGCGGGAATGAAAGAACTCTTTCGCACCAACAACGCCGTCCGCCTGTCGTGGGCGCAGACCCGCCTGCGCGAGGCCGGCATCGACAGCCTGATACTCGATCATCATACCAGCCTCGTCGAAGGCAGCATCGGGGCGATCCCCCGCCGGCTGATGGTCGCCGACCGCGATCACCGCCGCGCCGGCGCCGTCATCGCCGCGGCCGAGGAGGAGCTGCGCTGACCGAGTCCGAGCCGCCCGGGCCGGACCCTGCCGCGTCCGTGCTGACCGAGGATGCCCTCCTCGGCGGGCGTATTCGGTTGCGCCAGACGGCGGACGGCGCACGGGTCGCGATCGACCCGGTTTTTCTCGCCGCCGCGGTTGCGGCCGAGCCGCATCAGCAGGTGCTGGATGTCGGCTGCGGCGCCGGTGCGGCGAGCCTGTGCCTGGCGGCGCGGCTGCCGGAGTGCCGCGTCACCGGGTTCGATTTGCAGCGCGACATGGTTCGGCTGGCCGGTGACAATGCGGCACTCAACGGCATGGCGGGGCGCGTTTCGGCGATCGTCGGCGACCTGTTGCGGCCGCCGCCGCGGCTCAGCCCGGGGATGTTCGACCACGTCATGGCCAACCCGCCCTTTATGGAAGCCGGGCGCGGCACGCCGGCAGCCAACCCGGCGAAGGCGGCCGCGACGATCGAGGGCGAGGCCAATCTCGGCGACTGGGTGCGGTTTGCGCTGGCGATGACGCGCGGCAGGGGCACGGTGACGTTCATCCACCGCGCGGACCGGATCGACGCACTGCTCAGCCATCTCGCCGGCCGCGCCGGCGAGATCGTCGTTTTCCCGCTGTGGCCGGCGGAGGGGCGGGCGGCGAGCCGCATCCTCGTGCGGGCGCGGACGCAGGTCGCAGGCCCGGCGCGGCTGTTGCCCGGGCTCATCCTGCACGAGGCCGACGGAAGGTTCAGCGAGGCGGCCGAAGCGGTGCTGCGCGGTGGTGCGGCGCTGGCGCTATGATTTCGACCAGCGGTGCGGTCACCACACGCTCGCCACCTCGGGCCGGCGGCAGACACGCTCTTCGGGGATGTGAAACATTACCGTCGTACCCCGGTTGAGCGCGCTGGCGATGTCGATCGTGCCGCCATGCAATTCGATCAGCCGCTTGGTCAGCGGCAGGCCAAGACCGACGCCGGGATATTTCCGCGTGAGGCCGCTGTCGACCTGGCCAAAGGGCGACAACGCCAGCGGTATCTGTTCGGCCGACATGCCGATGCCGGTGTCTTCCACCCAGAATGTCAGGCCGCCGCGATCCTCCTGGGCAATCTTGAGGCGCACCCGTCCCCCTGGCGGTGTAAATTTGATCGCGTTGGTCAACAGATTGACAATGATCTGAGTCAATTTCGCGGCATCGCTGATCAACTGCGGCAAATCCTCTTCGACTTCGCTGACGTAGTCGATCTCGGCCTTTCGCGCCATCTCCCGAATGATCCGAGAGCTAAGTTCGACAATGCGGGTGAGCTCGACCGTTTCCTCGGCAAGCTCGAGCCGGTTTGCATCGGCCTTCGTGAGATCGAGGATGTCGGTGATGATTGCTAGCAAATGCCGTCCGCTGTCGCCGATAATGTCGGCGTACTCGCCATATCTATCATTGAGCGGGCCAAACAGACGGTCGCTCATCATCCCGGAGAAACCGATGATGGCGTTGAGCGGCGTGCGCAGCTCGTGGCTCATATTGGCAAGAAATTCGGATTTTGCCCGGTTGGCGGCCTCGGCCGCCTCCTTGGCGATGATCAGCCGTTCCTGATTGCGGCGTAATTCCTCGAACGCCCGGCTCGCCCGCAGGATATAGCGAACCCGGTGATTGAGGACGAGCCAGCTTATCGGCTTCGGAATGAAGTCGGTCGCGCCGGCCTCGTAGGCGCGGGCGATCGAGGGCACGTCGTCGAGGCTCGTGGCGACGACGATCGGCACAAAGGCCGAACCGGGCCGGCCGCGCAGCTCGCGGCACAGCTCATAGCCGTCCATGCGCGGCATGACGACGTCAACCAGCAGCAGATCGGGGCGGTGTTCCTCGTACAGCCGGCAGCCCTCGAGGCCGTCGGCCGCCTCGACCACCGAGAACCCGTCGGTCTCGAGCGTCGCGCGCATCAGCGAGCGTATGACGGGGTCGTCGTCGACAATGAGGATCGAGGCTGCGGTGGGGGGTGTCGCTGCGTCCATCCAAACGCTCCAATGAGCTGTCATGGAGATGCCGTGGGCTCGGGCAACGGCGACCGGGGTCAGGCAGCGCCGCTCGGGGCGCCGGTGAGCTTGTGCAGATCCCGCATCGCGGCACCCAACTCGCGGTCGAGCTCGGCCAGCAGCCGCTCGGCGGGAAGGATGCCACGTTCGCGGGCCATCGTTTCGATCTCCGCGCACCGCTCGCAGACCCGGCATGCGCCGATCGCGGCGGCGCTCGACTTCAGGCTGTGGGCCGCGCGCCAGACCGCTTCGGGATCGCCGTCAGCGCATTTCGCCCGCATCGTCGACAGCAGCGGACCGGCGGTCGCGGTGAATTGCGATACCACCCGGTCCAAGAGCGGGGTCCCGTTTTTGCCTTGGATCGCACGAATGACGTCAACCGCCTTGATGTCGATCGTCGGGAGCGAGCCGCTGGTCGGCCTGTCTCCGGCCGGGACCGTCGCAGCCGCCGCGGCGGTCGCCGCATGCGGCGTCAGCCAGCGCCCAAGAACATCGGCCATCTGCAGCTCGTCGAACGGCTTCACCAGGAAATCATCCATCCCGGCGCTGAGACATTTCTCGCGCACCTCGGCAAGAGCATGCGCGGTGACCGCGACAATCGGCACCCGCGATCCTTGCTCGCCGCGCACACCGCTGCGCTCGATCGCGCGAATGCGCCGCGCCGCCTCGAACCCGTCCATCACCGGCATTTCGCAGTCCATCAAGATCAGGTCGTATCGTGCCTGCTCGAACAACTGGACCGCCGACAGACCATTGGGCGCCATGATGACGTGGCAACCCATGTTCTCCAGAACCCCGGTGACGACCTCCTGATTGACCGCGTTGTCCTCGACGACCAGAACGCTCGCATCGAAATGGGCCTGCGGTTTGGGCGCATTCTTGCGCACGTAAAACGACGCCACGCCCTTATCCCGCGCCCCCGAGGCGATCGATGCCAGGCAATCGAACAGCACCGACGGGCGCGCCGGCTTGGCCAACAGCGCAAACGCTCCGACGCTCTCCAGCTTGGCATCGGCGATCGATCCGTCGAGTGCGATCAAGAGGATCACCTCGGCCGGACGAGTCCTCTGGTCGGCGCGAATTTTGCGCGCGAATTTGAGGCCACGGCAGCGCAGCCCCTTGATGTCGATGATGGCGACATCGAAGGGACGGTGCGCGGCGATCGCCTCTTGCCATTTTGCTTCGCCGTCGGCGGCCGTCCGGCAGATCACCGCATCGAGCTTCCAGCTGTCGCAATACCGTGCGGCAACCTGCGCGCTGACCGCGTTGCCATCGACGACCAGCACCCGCAGCGGCCGCGCGATCGAACGCGGCTCGGGAGCCGGCTCGCGGGCCTTTCTCGACCGGTCCAGGCGCACCGTGAACCAGAACCGGGAGCCGCGGCCGACCTCGCTGTCGACGCCGACCTCGCCGCCCATCAATCCGACCAGTTCCTTGACGATCGAGAGCCCGAGCCCGGTGCCGCCGCGCGAGCGCGTCGTCGAGGCGTCGACCTGATGAAACGAGTCGAAAATCCGCGACTTCTGGTCGGCGGCGATGCCGATGCCGGTATCCCGCACCGAGCAAGCGAGCGTGAGGTGATCCTCGCCTTCCTCGGCAACCGAGACTTCGAGCAGGATCTCCCCGTGCTCGGTGAATTTCATCGCATTGCCGACAAGATTGATCAGCACTTGCCGCAACCGCGCCGGGTCACCGGTCAAGTGCCGTGGCACATCCTCGGCGACAAAATAGACGAATTCGAGCCCCTTGCTGCTGCATCGCTGGCAAAACAGATCGGTGACTTCGGCAATCAGCTCGCGCGGCTCGAAATCGACACTATCGAGTTCGAAATGCCCGGCCTCGATCTTCGCCAGATCGAGAATATCGCTGATGATCCCAAGCAGGGTCTCGCCCGATCGCACCAGACTGTGGACGAGCTGGGTTTGCCGATCGTTCAGCGGCGTCGTCGCGAGCAGGTTGGCGGTGCCGAGCACGCCGTTCATCGGCGTGCGGATTTCGTGGCTCATCGTCGCCAGGAATTGCGACTTGGCGAGGTTGGCGTCCTCGGCCTGCTTGCGAGCCAACGTGAGGCTCTGCGCCAGCTCGACCTGCCGCCCGGCGAAGGTGGCAACCAGCGTGATGGCCATGATCAGGACGATGAAGACCGTGATCAGCGCGGCCAGAAACATCGGCGACATCGCCATGTTCGCCAGCGGGGCATCGGCCAATGGATAAAAGATCGATGCTTCCATCGCCGTGTAATGCATGCCGGCCACCGCGAGTCCCATGACCGGCGCGGCCACGACTGCTGCCAAAACACCTGAGGAATCCAGGGTGCGGAAGCGAAAGCGGATGCCGAGCGACACGAAGGCCAGGGCCACCGCCACGATGATCGACACGGCGACCAGTCCCGGATCGTAGCGCAGCAAGGCCTCGGGCTGCATTGCCGCCATGCCGGTATAGTGCATCAGACCGATGCCGGCCCCCATCAGCACCGCGCCAACCGCCAGCCGCTTGAAGCCGGGGTCGGTGCGCTGGCTGATTACGTGCAGCGCCACGCCGCTTGCCAGGATGCCGGGGATCATCGACAGCACGGTCCCGACCGGATCGTAGCCGACCCCGCACGGGAGCGAGAAGGCGAGCATGCCGATGAAATGCATCCCCCAGATGCCGCCACCCATCGCGGTTGCACCGGCGCTGGCCCATGCCCATCGCGCGCTGCGCGAGTTCGCGGCGACGATCCGACCGGAAATCGCCAGGGCGACGAATGCCGCCAAGGCGGCAACGACGATCGAGAGGATGACCAGGCCGACCTGATATTTCCCGCTATAGGGAGAGATCAGGTAAAGTGCGTCTCTGACCGGTATAAACGCCCAGTTAAGATGCAGCATGTTCGATCCATCACAGTAACAACACGTACCATCGTAGGGTTTGGTAAATTGTTGATGAATCCCGGCGTGACCGGCGCCGGGTGCCGACCACATTTCGGCATCAAAGCCGATCACATTTTCGGCATTAAAGAGGCGATGCCGGTCGACGCCCGCGGCCGCCGATGCCGCCCTCCGGTCTGGTCGGGCGCCGCGGCAATCCCCATCTTGCGATGCCATGAGCATTCGCGACGCCCTGAAGTTGTTGCCGATCGAGCGGCTGCGCCATCCGCCGCCGGTCGTGACGGTGCTGCGCCTCGACGGCGTCATCGCGCCGCGGCAATGGCGCGGCGCGCTGTCCCTGACCAGCCACGCCGCTGCGCTCGACCGGGCGTTCGGCGCCCGCAACCTCGCCGCGGTGGCGCTGGCGGTCAACTCGCCGGGCGGCTCGCCGGTGCAATCGGCCCTCCTATTCCGCCGCATCCGCCAGCTCGCCGACGAAAAGCAGGTGCCGGTCGTCGCCTTTGCCGAGGATGTCGCCGCCTCGGGCGGCTATTGGCTGGCGCTCGCCGGCGACGAGATCTACGCCGAGGAAGCCTCGCTCCTCGGCTCAATCGGGGTGGTCAGCGCCGGCTTTGGGCTCAACCGGCTGATCGAGCGCTTCGGCATCGAGCGGCGGCTGCACACGGCTGGCGAAAACAAGGCGCTGCTCGACCCGTTTCTCCCGGAAGACCCCGACGATCTCGCGCGGTTGTCGGCGCTGCAGCAGGATATCCACGAGACCTTCAAGGATCACGTCCGGCGCCGCCGTCTCGGCAAGATCGACGCGGCCGACGACAGCCTCTTCTCGGGCGAGGTGCTGACCGGGCGCATGGCGCTGGCGCGCGGCCTGATCGACGGCATCGGCGATCTGCGCTCGGTGATGCGGGCGCGGTTCGGCGACAAGGTGCGGCTGGTACCGATCGACGCGGCGCGGCGGCGGCGCTGGTGGTTGCCGCGGTCGTCGCCGTTTGCCGGGCGCGAGCCGCATGGCAGCTGGGCGGCGCCGCTCGGCGATTTGCTCGACTGGCTCGAAGCGCGGGCCTTGTGGGCCCGGTTCGGCCTGTGATCCGGGGATTGACCGCCCCGCCGGCCTCTCCTAAACCTGACCGATGATCACGCTGCCCAAGCTGCTGCTGCTCGTCCTGGTGGCGTTCGCCGCCTGGTACGCGGTGCGCTGGATCAACCGGCCGCCGCCGCGGGTGACGCGCCGCCGTGAGGCGCGGGCGGGAGGGCAAGCCGCGGTCGAGGATCTGACGGCCTGCCGGGTGTGCGGCGCCTATGTCGCGGCGAGCGCGCGCAGTTGCGGTAAGCCGAGCTGTCCGCTGCCGCGCTGACCGGTTGCGCGATGCGTTCCAGCCCCGCCGGGTCGAGCTTCCAGGCGCTGATCCTCAGATTGCAGCGCTATTGGGCGGACGAGGGCTGCGTCATCCTGCAACCCTATGATGTCGAAGTCGGCGCCGGCACGTTCCACCCGGCGACCGCGTTGCGCGCCTTGGGGCCCGAGCCGTGGCGGGCGGCCTATGTCCAGCCGTCGCGCCGGCCGACCGACGGCCGCTATGGCGAGAACCCCAACCGGCTGCAGCATTACTACCAGCTGCAGGTGATCCTGAAGCCGGCGCCGGCCGACAGCCAGGAGCTTTACCTGAAGAGCCTCGCCGCACTCGGCATCGACACGGCGCGGCACGATATCCGCTTTGTCGAGGACGATTGGGAGAGCCCGACCTTGGGCGCTTGGGGGCTCGGCTGGGAGGTCTGGCTCGACGGCATGGAGGTCAGCCAGTTCACCTATTTCCAGCAGGTCGGCGGGATCGAGTGCGACCCGGTGTCGACCGAATTGACCTATGGCCTCGAACGGCTCGCGATGTATGTCCAGGGCGTCGCCAGCGTCTACGACCTCGACTACAACGGCCTGCCCAAAGGGCAGGGCGGCATCAGCTACGGCGACGTGTTCCTGCGCGCCGAGCGCGAATTCTCGGCGTATAATTTCGAGGCTGCCGATACGGGGCGCCTGTTCGCCCATTTCGCCGACGCCGAGGCCGAATGCCAGGCGCTGATCGCGCGCGGCATCGCGCTGCCGGCCTACGACCATTGCCTGAAGGCGAGCCACCTGTTCAACCTGCTCGACGCCCGCGGCGTGATCAGCGTCACCGAGCGCGCCGCCTATATCGGTCGCGTCCGCGCCCTCGCCCGCGCCTGCTGCGAGGCCTGGCTGGCCGGATCAACGAAATGACCTCAATCCCGTGTCATTCCGGGGCGGCCCGCAGGGCCGAACCCGGAACCCATATTCCAGAGGCCGGTGTTCATGGGTTCCGGGTTCGCAGCTGCGCTGCGCCCCGGCACGACAAGTAGAGAGCAACATGCCGGCCGGCGAACTCCTGCTCGAATTGCTGTCGGAGGAGATCCCGGCGCGCATGCAGCGGCGCGCGATCGAGGATTTGACCGGCCTCATCCGTGACAAGCTGGCCGAAGCCGAGATCCCAGCGGCAACCTTGCGCGGCTATGTCACCCCGCGTCGCCTCACGGTGATCGCCGACGGCATTCCGCAGCGCCAGCCGGATCGCAGCGAAGAGCGGCGCGGGCCGCGGGTCGGCGCGCCGCAACAGGCGCTCGACGGGTTCCTGCGCGCTGCCGGTCTCAATTCGATCGAGCAATGCGAGATCCGCGACACCGGCCGCGGCGAATTCCATTTCGCGATATTGCAGCGCCCGGGCCGGCCCGCGGCCGAGGTGTTGCCGGACTTGCTGCATGCCGCGATTACCGAGCTGCCGTGGCCCAAATCGATGCGCTTTCCGGCCGCCTCGTTGCACTGGGTGCGGCCGCTGGTCTCGGTGATCTGTCTGTTTGACCAAGAGGTTTTAGCGCTGCCGCTCGGCGACGTGCCGGTTGGCCGGGAGACGCGCGGGCACCGCTTCCTGTCCGAGGGCGATATCACCGTCGAAAATGCGGCCGACTACCTTGCCAAGCTCGAAACCGCCCATGTCGTCCTCGACCACGAGAGGCGGCGGACACTGAGTGCGGCCGATCTAGACCGCCTTGCCGGGGAGGCGGGGGTGACGGTCAAGCCCGACCCCGGCCTGCTCGACGAGGTGACGGGGCTCGTCGAATTTCCGGTCGTGCTGATGGGCGCGATCGACGAAGAAAGCATGGCACTGCCGCCGGAGGTGCTGGCGACGGCGATGCGCACGCACCAGAAATACTTCTCCTGCCTCAACCCCGATGGCACTCCCGCAGCGCGCTTTCTCTTTGTCGCCAACAACCGGACTGCGGACCAGGGCAAGACGATCGTCGCCGGCAACGAGCGGGTGCTGCGCGCCCGCCTCGCCGACGCCCGCTTCTTCTGGGACCAGGACCGCAAGGTGCGGCTCGAAAACCGCGTCGAGGCGCTGAAGGGACGGGTTTATTACGACAAGCTCGGCAGCGTCTTCGACAAGGTCGAGCGCATCGAAAAGCTTGCGGGTTTTCTCGCTGAACAGCTTTACGCTGTCACCCCTGCGCAAGCGGGGGTCCACGGCAACCGCGCCGCTCCTGGCTCCCTGGATTCCCACGTTCGCGGGAATGACGATGAGGGGTTGGGCCGATTATCGCGGCGGGCGGCGCATCTGGCGAAGGCCGATCTGTCGACCGGCATGATCGGCGAGTTCCCCGAATTGCAGGGCATCATGGGCCGCTACTACGCCCTCAATGACGATGAGGACCCGCGCGTCGCCGAGGCGATCGCCGAGCATTACAAGCCGCTCGGCCCGAACGACACCTGCCCAACCGCACCGGTCAGCGTCGTCGTGGCGCTGGCAGACAAGATCGATGCGTTAGCGGGGTTTTTCGCGATCGGCGAGAAGCCGACCGGTTCGCGCGATCCGTTCGCGCTGCGCCGCGCCGTGCTCGGCGCGATCCGGCTCATTCTCGAAAACCGCCTGCGCCTGCCGCTTGCGGCCGCGTTCAGGCATGCCGCCAAGACGCTGGGCGACGGCAGCGGGCCTGCCGACCCGACCGCCGAACTGCTCGACTTCACCGCCGACCGGCTCAAGGTGCATTTGCGCGAGCAAGGGGTGCGGCACGATCTGATCGCCGCAGTCTTTGCTCTTGCCGAAGACGATCTTGTCCGGCTGCTCGCCCGGGTCGCCGCGCTGGACAGCTTTCTTGCCTCGGAGGACGGTGCCAACCTACTCGTTGCCTATCGCCGCGCCGCCAACATTGTCGCCATCGAATGGCGCAACGGGGGATGGGCCGAAGGCGAAGTCGATCCGCTGCTGCTGCGCCAGCCGGAGGAAAAGTCGCTGGCGGACCGTCTGGCGCAAGTGAGCGCGCTCGTTGGACGCGCCATTGAATGCGAGGAGTTCGCTCGGGCGATGGCCGCGCTGGCGTCATTGCGGCTGTTGGTTGACAACTTTTTCGACAAGGTGACCGTTAACACCGATGACCGCGCGCTGCGCGAGAACCGGTTGCGGCTGTTGTCGCGGATTCGGGCGGTGATGAACCAGGTCGCCGATTTCTCGCAGATCGAGGGGTGAGGAGCCCATGACGGCCGACGGGAAGAAATGGGTTTACCGCTTTGGCGGGGGCGCCGCCGAAGGGCGCGCCGAGATGCGCGAGTTGTTGGGCGGCAAGGGCGCGGGGCTTGCCGAGATGAGCAATCTCGGGCTGCCGGTGCCGCCCGGCTTTACGATCACCACCGAGGTCTGCACGCGGTTCCACGAGGCGGGCGAAGCCTATCCGCCCGAGCTCGACCGGCAGATCGCCGACGCGCTGGCGGCGATCGAGGCGGCGATCGGCGCCCGCTTCGGCGATCCGGGGAAGCCGCTTCTCGTCTCGGTGCGCTCGGGGGCGCGCGCCTCGATGCCGGGAATGATGGACACCGTCCTCAATCTCGGGCTCAACGACAAAACCGTCCTGGGGCTGGTGCGGCAGA